>JBKHER010000170.1:0-5983 GCA_046540715.1 Halothece sp. | reverse complement strand
CGCTTATTTATAAAGGTATTGGAAATTCTAACGACCTATTTGTTCAAACCTACACCACGAGTGATAAAATTACTTAATCCCCTAGAAAAGTTAATTCAATCATGGGCAGTCTCTAAAATTGGACAAGTCGGGGAAGAAGTGCCTTATAATCCAAAACAGCACCAGCTTCTATCAGCAGAGGTGCAATGTGGAAGTACGCTATTTGGCTATCAAAAAGGAGAGAAACTCTTATATTGAGAGAAAGTGGAACCTATAGATTAGCTACAATAGTAAGGATAAGTTTTAAGCGTATTTTTTAAGAGGAGAAAACAAAATGCCAGTTGCTGTGGGAGTTATACAAACCGATGGCTTTCCCCCTGTTTTAGCGGCAGCCGATGCCATGGTGAAAGCGGCTTCTGTTACTCTTGTGTCTTTCGATAAAGCCGAACGGGGTCAATTTTTCGTCGCTGTTCGTGGTCCGGTTTCTGAGGTAGAACGTTCAATGGCAGCGGGTATCGAAGCAGCAGAAAGCCAAGCGTACAACGGAAAAGTGCTTACCCATTACATGATTCCCAATCCCCCTGATAATTTAGAAGCAGTGATGCCGATAGCTTACAGTGACGAAGTTGAACCCTTTAGAGTGTAGAATTGTCCTGAACTCATTTTAAAACATAATTAAATATTAAGGAGCAACGTGAATGTCTCTAGATGCGGTTGGTAGTCTTGAAACAAGAGGATTTCCTGGGGTTTTGGCAGCAGCAGATGCTATGGTTAAAACGGGAAGAGTAACGCTAGTGGGGTATATTCGTGCCGGGAGTGCGCGGTTTACCATTATTATTCGTGGCGATGTCTCAGAAGTAAAAACAGCCATGGATGCGGGGATTAATGCCGTTGATAAAGCCTATGGCGGCGTTTTAGAAACTTGGGTCATTATTCCTCGTCCCCACGAAAACGTAGAATGTGTATTACCCATTGCGTATGGGGAAGATGTGCAACGTTTCCGCGAAACCACAGAGCGTCCTCTTATTGGTTCTTCTCAAAATCGCAGTTAATTAGTCATTCGTCATTAGTCATTAGTTATTGGTTTACAAAGGTGTTACTGAGCACTTCGACAAGCTCAGTGTTCCACCTGTCGAAGTACGAGAGACTAACAAAACAGGACAAATAACGGATGAAAGTTGTTTTTTTTGGAACCCCTAATTTTGCTGTTCCCACGCTTAAAGCCTTACTACAAGAGTTGCAAATTGAAGTTTTAGCCGTGGTGACTCAGCCAGATAAACCGAAAGGGAGAGGGAAAAAATTGATTCCTTCTCCAGTGAAGGAAGTTGCCACTACCCATAACATTACTGTTTTACAACCGAAGCGACTCAAGAAAGATGAAAGCAGCTTGCGCCAGTTACGAGAGATGGAAGCCGATGCCTTTGTGGTAACAGCTTATGGGCAAATTCTTTCAGCAGAAATTCTAGAAATGCCTCGTCTCGGTTGTATTAATGTTCATGGCTCAATTTTACCGAAATATCGAGGTGCTGCCCCCATTCAGTGGAGTTTATTTAACGGGGAAACGGAGGTGGGGGTAACTACCATGTTAATGGATACGGGGATGGATACCGGGGCAATGTTATTAAAGGCTACTACCCCTGTTTCTCTGCTGGACAATGCAGAAACGGTGGGGGAAAGATTAGCCCATATTGGGGGAGAATTACTGGTGGAAACCCTTTTTAAGTGGGATCAGGGAGAAATCGAAGCGACTCCCCAAAATGATGCGGAAGCCACTTATGCGCCATTGATTCAAAAGCAGGATTATCAATTAGACTGGTCAAAAAGCGCGATCGCGCTCCATAATCAAATTAGGGGCTTTTATCCTTCCTGCACCACTTCACTACGGAATGAAGGCTTAAAGATTCTTGCCACCATTCCCCTCGGCGAACCTTACTGGTCGCAACTTCCCTCTGATTATAATTCTTTAAAAGAAAAATGGGACAATCTCACCCTCCCAACAGGAGAAGCGGGAGAAATTGTCGCCATGATCAAAAAATGGGGCGCAGTGGTACAAACTGGGGAAGGATTCCTATTACTCTCGCAAGTACAACGTTCTGGAAAACGCCCTCAGTCAGGTTGGGATTTTGTTAATGGGATGCGTTTAAGCCTAGGAGAAGCGTTCTCTCTCGGGGAGGGTTAGAATTTCTACCCCTTCTTTAGTGACGGCGATGGTATGCTCAAACTGGGCCGAAAGTTTGCGATCTTTAGTGACCGCTGTCCATTTATCGGGTAACATTTCTGCGTGGTGAGTTCCCTCGTTAATCATGGGTTCAATGGTAAACACCATTCCGGGGCGAATACGTTTCCCTTTTCCTCGCGTCCCATAATGAGGAATTTGTGGGGCTGTATGAAAAACACGGTTAATGCCATGTCCGACAAAATCTCTGACCACGGAAAAGCCTTGGGCTTCAGCGTATTCCTGAATCGCTGCCCCAATATCACCAATTCTTCCCCCCGGTTCGACAGCTTGAATGCCACGCATTAAGCATTCTTTTGTAGTTTCCACCAGTTTTTTCGCATGGGGAGAGGGCGTTCCCACCATAAACATCCGAGAGGTATCACCATGATAGCCATCAAGGATGGGGGTAACATCAATGTTAAGAATATCCCCATCTTTTAAGACTTCTTTCTCATTAGGGATGCCGTGACAAATCACTTCATTGAGACTGGTACAAATTGATTTCGGAAACCCATGATAGCCTAAGGGCGCACTGGTTGCCCCATGGGCTTGTGTCCAACGTTCTGCTTCATCGTTTAGTTCGAGAGTGCTGACCCCCGGTTTAATTAAGGTTTCTAGGTGATCTAGAAGGGCAGCCGCTAAACGACCAGCCTCCCGCATTTTGTCAATTTCTCGACTCGATAAAAGAGTAATCCTTTCGCTTCCCATGCATTCTAACAGTAACTGAATCTATTCTATGGTATCAAATGATTAATAATTGTTATTTGTTATTTGTTATTCGTTATTTGTAGTCCAATGACCAATGACTAAATATCACATTTCAACTTCAGATAATTGTCCATCCCGAATATGCCAACAGTTATCAGCAACGGGGGTTAATTCTTTGGCATCGTGAGTGACTACTAATAATGTCCAATGTTTCTTCAGTTTGACTAATAACTTCGCCAGTTGACCGCGCATTGACCAGTCTAACCCGGCGGTGGGTTCGTCTAGCATGAGAATATTCGGGCTGCGAATGAGTTGCACGGCTAAAGCTAATCGCCTTTGTTGTCCGCCACTGAGGGCATTAGGAGAGGTTTGGAAAGAAAGATGATCCAATCCTACTTCTGCTAAAGCCTCTTTGACTTGGGTAATACTGAGTTCAGGATGACCAAAGCGTAATTCTTCTAGAATGGTGCCACCGCAAAAATGACGTTCTGGGAACTGGAACACTAAGCCTGCAATTTCTTGTAAGTTATAGGACATTAAAATTTGGTTGCCCCAGTAAATTTCTCCTGAAGTGTGTTCGGCTAAACCGGATAGAATCTCCAGGAGGGTGCTTTTTCCCGAACCACTCGGACCAATAATTAATCCTAATTTTTGGGGTGGGAGTTTCAAGGTGATTTTTCTTAAAATCGGTTGTGGCGTTGCTGGTGGATGATAACTAATTTGGTTTAGCTTTAACATAAGATTAATTAACGATTCCCAGTTTTAAGTAAAGGATGGATATAACGATGAAAAGTCTATTGTCTCAAGGGAAAAAAGGTACAGTAGCAACGGTTGCAGGATTGCTTCTTTTGATCAATGTTAACCCAGCTTTTGCCGGAGATCCGTTTCGGACAAGTAACCCTCGTTCTATTAGCGATAACACAGAGGCAGCGTTTGAAGCTATGTTTAAAGGGGGCAATTATGAGAAAGCAGGGACAATTCTTAAAGATATTCCTAATGAGGCTGATCCCCTAGCTTATGCGTTAATGGCTTCTCTTGCCTATACGAATGAAGAATGGGAGGGGGTAAAAGAAGCGGCGGATCAAACACTTGCCACAGCTGAGGAAATCGGCGATCGCGATCCTCTTCGCCAAGAATTATATCTCGCCATTGGTCATTTTTTAGAGGGAAGTTATCTTTACCAAACCAAAGGTCCCTTTAGTGTGATGAAAAAGTTACAAAAAGTGTTTCATCACCTCGATGCGGCGGAGAAACATGATGCTAATGATCCAGAATTAAATTTAGTTAAAGGGTATATGGACTTAATTTTAGCGGTGAATTTGCCCTTTATGAATGTGGATGACGCGATCGCGCAATTTGAGAATAATGCCGCCCCTAAGTATTTAGTTGATCGGGGATTAGCGGTTGCCTATCGGGATTTAGACCAGTATGATCAAGCCTATAGCGCAGTGGAAAAAGCCATTGCTGCCACCCCTGATAATCCCGAAATTCATTACTTAAAAGGTCAAATTCTCTATCATCGAGGAAAGGAAAATCAAGATACGGAATTATTACGAGAAGCGGTGAAGTATTTTGATAACGCGATCGCGCGATCGGAGCAGTTGCCAGACTCAGTCAGTGGCCCCTACGAAAGAGAACGCCGTCTTGCCCAAGAACTCTTGGAGGAATACCAAACCGCCCAACGCTAGCGAATTGTGCCATACAAGTCATAAACATCAGCATGGGTAATTTCCGCTTTTACCATACTGCCAAGAGTAGCATTCCCTTGTAAATAAACTAACCCATCCACATCGGGGGCAAATCGCGCAGAACGTCCAATAAATTCCCCCTGATTAGGCTTTCCTTGTTCTACTAACACATCAACGGTTTCTCCCACACAGGCTTGATTTTTACGGGCGGCAATGGGTTGCTGCAATGCCATGAGATGATCGCGCCGTTCTTCCATGACTTCTTGCGAGAGTTGGTTGGGTAAATCATAAGCGACAGTTCCCTCTTCAGGAGAGAAGGTAAACGCACCCATGAGATCAAATTCGTGGCGTTCGACAAAATCGCAAAGATGCTGAAAATGGTCTTCCGTTTCTCCTGGGAAGCCCACAATAAAGGTAGTCCGTAAGACGGCTTCTGGCAGTTGTTCTTTAATCCGACGAATAATGCCATCATTAACCCGCCCTTGCCAAGGACGATTCATTGCCCGTAAAATCTCGGGATGGGAATGCTGTAAGGGTAAATCTAAATAGGGAATGACATTGGGGGTTTCTTGAATTGCTTTAATTACTTTCGGGGTTAATCCTGTGGGATAGGAATAGTGCATGCGAATCCAAGGCACATCTACTTCTCCCAAGGCGCGTAATAATTCTGCTAATTTCGGTTCGCCATAGAGATCAACGCCGTAATTAGTAGTAATTTGGGAGATAAGAACAATCTCTTTTACTCCTTGTTCGGCTAAACTGTGGGCTTCAGCAACAATGGATTCAATGGAGCGCGATCGCTGTTTCCCCCGTAAATGTGGGATAATACAAAAGGCACAGCCATAATCACAGCCTTCAGCTACCCGTAAATAGGCAACGGCTTCGGTGGTGGTGCGATAGCGAGGGACAGTTTCATCGGCAATATAGGTGGGGTCTTGACTCACTTCAGTGACGCGATCGCCGCTTTCCACCCGTTCAATCACATCCACAATTTTGCCATAATCTCCCGTTCCGACTACAGCTAGGGCTTCGGGAATTTCTTCTAATAATTCCTGTTGAAAATGTTGCGCTAAACAGCCAGTAATGAGGATTTTCTTATCTGCTTGTGCTAGTTCAACTAGCGTTCGCACCGACTCTTCTCGCGCCGCCTCAATAAAGCTGCAGGTATTAACAATGACATAATCGGCTAACTCTTCATTATGATCAACGTTATAGCCTGCTTGGGCCAGCAACCCGAGCATATGTTCGGAGTCAACCCGATTCTTTTCGCAACCAAGATGAGAAATCGCGATCGTCGGCTTTTCTGTCATAAAATTTCAGTAAAAAACGTACATTTAACACTGTACAATTTTTTGACAGGGATCAACAAGAATAACCTAGTGGTTAGTGG
>JBKHER010000169.1:0-5990 GCA_046540715.1 Halothece sp. | reverse complement strand
CCTTTGAAAAGGGGGAAATAAAATCGAATGTAGCCCTAATTGTTCAAAATAGTATTACAAGCCTCGGAATGGAATTCCGAGGACAGCCCCTCACCGTAGTGCGACCGTCTCGGTCGCCACTAATACCCAATTTAAATCCACGGCAGCTTATGATTTCATTTGTAAAAAGTAGTTATCGGTTGAATCCCCCTACCCCCCGCGAGTTCGGGGGGAATTAAAGGGGGGAATTGAAGGGGGGTACAACTGATTTAGGATTGCTATAACAAATAACAAATAACAAATCACGAATCACCAATCACTAAGGAGGATCACTTACGGATGTATGTATTAATTTGTGGGGCTGGCATGATGGGGTTGCGCCTAGCACAAAGATTATTAGACGTGGGACACACTGTAGCAATTATCGACATTGATCCCCTTGCTTGTCAATATGCGCGAGAAAAAATTGGGGTCATGTCTTTTGAAGGAAGTGCCGTTTCCACCAGCGTCCTGCTCGAAGCTGGTATTATGAAGGCTAACACGATTGTTGCCACGATGACAAGTGATGCGATTAATCTTGCTTTAGTGACCCTTTCTAAGCATTATGGCGTTCCCCAAATTGTGGTCCGTCTCAACGATCGCGATTTTGCCCAACCCTACCGCATTGCTGGGGCGAGTCATGTCATTAGTACCATCGATGTTGCCATTACTCGCATTGTTAATGCCATTGAATACCCAGAAATAGAAGCAATGATGCACTTTGAACAAGGACAAGTCGAAGTGCTAAAACTCCCTGTTACCAAAGATTGCTATATCACCGATCGCACCGTTGCTGATATTGCCAATGACCCGAAATTCCCCAAAGGTTCACTTTTGATTGGCTATCAACCTCATCCCCAAGCTGATCTCATTATCCCCAATGGTCGCACCGTTTTAGAAGCTGGATCAACGATTCTGGTAGTGACTAAACCGAATTCTCTCCGTCAAATTATTCAATTTGTGGGACTCAGCACTAGTCATCTTCCAACTGTAGAAGTTTCTGATTAATATCTTGGATGGAACTACGGGCTAATTCCTCTGATAAAATCCCCTTTCGCAAAGAATCATTAATCGCGCCTTTTTCTGCTAAGAGTAATTGACGACGAATTTTAAGGAATTTATCATTTTCTTGTGCAGGAGAGTCAAGGGGATCACTACGGCGATTATATAAATCTCGTAGCTGACGTTCTGATTTAGCAATCCGCGCTTGATAATTAGCTCTAATTTCCTCATAAACAGCCTTTGGCAAAACTCCCGTTTTATGAAGATTGTCTAACTCTTCTTGCGCCGCTTTAGAAGTGATTAAATCTAATTGTCGTGCTTCGATATCACGGGTCATTTTAGAAAATGAGGTCAGTTTTAATCGGGAGACCAACCAGGGTAAACTTAAGCCTTGACCAATTAAAGAAACAAGCACTGTCCCAAAAATTAAAGTGATCAGTTGTTCTCGTCCTGGTAAATCTGTCGGTAAACTTGATGCTAAAGCCATGGAGAGAGAGCCTTTAACATTTCCTAAAAAGAGAACGTGCTGCCATTTTAACGGGATAGGACGACCAAAAAACTGTAATAAAGCTAATAAGGGATAGATCGAGATCGCCCGTCCCGCTTGATAACTAATAACAGCAATCAAGACAAACGGTAAAGTCTGGATTAAATTCCCCACATCAACCTCAATGCCAATGAGAAGAAAAATAAAAGTATTAACACCAAACCCAGCATATTCCCAAAAACTCAGGAGGGTAATTTTTGTTGAAGCGGAGACTTCTCGGCTTACCCCAATATTCCCCACCACTAAGCCTGATACCACCACCGCAACTGCACCAGAAACCTCTAAAAATTGGGCGACCTGAAACGTTCCCAAAGAGACAGCGACCGTCAGTAACAGACTACTTAAAGGATCATCGAGTTGTCGAAATAAGCCTAAACAGAGATACCCTAACCCCAATCCCACCACTGTTCCGCCGACAATAGCGAGAAAAAGTTGTTGAAACGCTGCAGTGGCATCAAACCCTCCTTGGGCATAAACTTCCCCGACAACACTTAAAATAACAAGGGCAACCCCATCATTAAATAAACTTTCTCCCTCTACAATGGTGGAAAGACGACTAGGCACTGATATTTCCTTAAAGGCAGCAATCACTGAAACTGTATCGGTAATTGCCAAAATCGCCCCTGCAAATAACGCTGCATTCAGTTCTAAATTTAAGGCAATTTTAAGGACAAAGGCGGTTATGGCAGCGGCTAAAACTAACCCTGGACCGGCAAGTAAGGCAATGGGTCTGAAGGTGGTACGGAGACGACTGATATCGGTATTAATAGCAGATTCAAAAATTAGAATTGGGAGAAATAAGTTGAGAACTAAAGCAGGATCAATGCCAATATCCCCTGGTAACCAGTCTTTGGTAATGGCTAACCCTGCTAAAACTAACCCCGTTACATAGGGCATTTTCAGGCGTCGTGTAATGAGGGCGACTGCGGTAGCGACTAATAAAAGAACAATAAAACTGGTGATTAATTCGGTGACAAGTTCTTCTTCTGCTCCGGGAACCACTCCTTCTTGTGCGAATAACCAGAACATAAGTAACGTTTCATTAAGAGGGGGAGACAACAGTTTCTCATGATATCGCTTATTAGGAATTCCCACTCTGGCGAGGTACAAAACAAGATTTGTCTGAAATGAAACTCAGTTATTGAAATCCTTAAGGCGCGATCGCGCTTCTTTTACACGGACATTTTACCCATAATTAAGCTAGCCATTTTAGAAAAGAGCGTATTATGATGGAACTATATTAAAATACGGACATAATTCCCAATGCCTTATAGCCTGATTCTTCATCTCACCCCCCTTTCTTCTATTTCCCCCCACTATCTCTCAGGAAGACATCTCCACGCCCTCTTTTTAACTCTTGTCAGCACAGTAGATCAAGAATTAGGAAACTATCTCCATCATTCCCAATCTGATAAACCTTTTACCCTCTCTCCCCTACAAATTTACAATCCCAAAACCTCTTCCTATCAACTGCAATGGGAACATAAAACAGGGATCAAAAAAGGAACTCCTTGCTGGTGGCGTATCTCTTTACTAGATGATAGTTTATTTAGCCAACTAACTGAACTTTGGTTGAATCTTAACACTAAAAATGCTTGGCACTTAGGGGAAACTAACCTAATCATTAATAGTATTCAAGGCACTTCTAATGCCAAACAACCTTGGGCAAATAGCTGTTTATATCCCGAACTTTATGACAACGCCAGTGATAGTAAAACAACTTTTAATTTTACTTTTGCCACTCCTGTTGCCTTTCGTCAAGGGAAACAAGACACCGCCCTTCCCACTCCCGAATTAGTTTTTAATAGTCTCTGGAAACGCTGGAATAAATATAGCGAAATTGAATTGTCTCAGCTTCCCATTGAGCATTTATTTCCCAGTTATTTTGATATTCAAACCGTCATTACGGCTGACTCGCGCAGTAAATTTATTGGCTGTGTTGGGCAAATTAGTTATCGTCTTTTTGGCGATTTTGAACCCACAATCATTAAACAATTGAACGCCCTTACAGACTTTGCTCTTTACTCAGGAATTGGGAGAAAAAACACCATGGGCTTTGGCATAGTAAGGAGGATTTAAATTTTATCCATCTTGAAAAGCTAAGCCCCCCTTTGAAAGGGGGGTTGGGGGGATCCGAATATAGCGCCAATTGTCCAAAACGGTATTACTTTTTTAGAAATCATGTCAGACTATATTTCCATTGCCTCACTTAACCAATATACCTATTGCCCTCATCGTTGGTGGCGCATGACTTGTGCAGGAGATTTTCTCGAAAATGAATATACCATCGAAGGAACTTCACTGCACGATCGCGTTCATAATTTATCCCAAGAAATGGAACAAGATATTTATCAAGTTCGCGCCATTTATTTAAAATCAGAAACCTATCAACTCATTGGCAAAGCTGACTTAATTGAATCTAATTCTGGCGAGATTTATCCCGTAGAATACAAACGCGGAAAAAAAGGGGAATGGGATAACGATGAAATTCAAGTTTGCGCCCAAGCACTCTGTTTAGAAGAAATGACAGGACAAACCATTAATACAGGCTATCTTTATTACGCCCAATCGCACCGCCGTCAAGAAGTTTCTTTAGATAAAACCTTACGAGAAATGACCATTGACACCATTCAAGCTATCCGCACTTTACTAGACAATCAAACTCGACCGCAACCAGTTTATAGCCCACGCTGTAAAGGATGCAGTCTCTATTCTCACTGTCTCCCCCAAGCGCAGAAAAAAGTTAACAAATACCAAGAGGAATTCTAATCATGGGAACTGCTTACATTACACAAGAAGACGCATTTATAGGGAAAACTGACGAACGCTTAACTGTCAAAGCTGACAAGAAAAAACTCCTCGATATTCCCCTGCTAAAACTGGAAGGAATTGTCATTCTTGGACGCGCGACAATTTCCCCAATGGTCGTCAATGAACTCCTCCAGCGTCATATCCCTTTAACCTTTCTGACTCAAACTGGACGCTATTTAGGTCGCCTAGAACCTGAATTTACCAAAAACATTTTTGTTCGCAAAGCGCAATGGGCAGCTTCAGGAAATACCCCACAAGCGATTCATTTAGTGCAAGGATTTGTCCGAGGAAAACTTAAAAACTATCGTCATGCCCTACAACGAAAAGTGAGAGACTTTTCACAATTGAATTTAGATTCTGAAATTTTCCGTCTTGAAGATACCATTAATTCTATTGAAAGTAACTATAAAATTGATTCTTTAAGAGGATTAGAAGGAACAGGAAGTGCTGTCTATTTTGGCAGTTTCCCAAAACTCATCACCAATCCTAACTTTTCTTTTCCCTCTCGTAACCGTCGCCCTCCCACTGATCCTGTGAATGCCCTACTCAGCTTAGGCTATTCTCTATTACGCCATGATATCCAAAGTGCTGTGAATATCGTTGGGTTTGATCCCTATTTAGGTTATCTTCATGTAGAACATTATGGCAGACCTGCCCTTGCTTTGGATTTAATGGAGGAATTTCGCCCTTTAATTGTGGATGCGATGGTTCTCAAAATGATCAACAAACAGTTATTAACCCCTGATCATTTTGAAACTGAACCCATTAGCAATGCCGTTTCTTTAACGAAGGAAGGGTTGAAAACATTTCTCCGTAGCTATGAAGAGAAGAAGCAAAGCCAATTTAAGCATCCTGTTTTCAAACGTAAATGTAGCTATCAGGAAGCCTTTGAAATGCAAGCGCGGTTAGTTGCGAAATACTTAATGGGAGAAACTGATAAATACCCTCCCTTAATTGTGAAGTAATATGAAATTGATTAATTCATGCTAGACACGACAAATCCCTTCGCCTTGTCTCTCCCTCTCCCTAAACCATTTGTAGCAAGCATTTAGGTATTTTATATAAGCCTCTAATTTTCAGGAACAAATGACTAATGACCAATGACTAATGACAAAAAACCATGTATGTTGTTATCTGTTACGATATCTCTGATGATAAGCGTCGTACAAAAATTCACAATCTCTTAAAGTCTTACGGACAATGGATGCAATACAGCATCTTTGAGTGCGAACTCACTAAGCCTCAATATGCCAAGTTACGCTATCGTCTGAACAAATTAATTAAAGATGAAACCGATAGCATCCGCTTCTATTTTCTTTGTGAATGTTGCCAAGGTAAGGTAGAACGCATTGGCGGTGAGGAATTGCGAGATAATACAATTTTCTTGGCCTAGAGAATAGCGCGAATGGGTAGCTGTGCAATGTGAAGTGATTCCGCATTAGCTGAAAGCCTTGTTAAATCTCGGTTTAAGTTACTTATTCAAGAAAACCATTCGCGCACTAGTCACAGCAAGGATTTCAGCGATTTAGGGTTGCTTTTTATGATCAAGTTTGTTACTATAAAGAGGTATTCGCGGAAATGGACCTTGAAAACTAAATATAGTAAGGGTTCT
>JBKHER010000168.1:0-6047 GCA_046540715.1 Halothece sp. | reverse complement strand
ATTTCATATTAGAAGGATTCCCCCCAACAGAATAAAATTGAATCGACTATAATGGAAAGGTTGTAAGGATAAATTAACTTCTACTGATTCAACTATGGCAGTTCCCAAGAAAAAACGATCCAAAGCGAAAAAGCGTACTCATAAATCACTATGGAAAGGAAAAGCACGGGCTGAAGCACAAAAAGCCCTGTCTCTGGGCAAATCCGTCCTTAGTGGTCGCTCTTCCTTTATCTATCCCACCGATGATGAAGACGAAGACGACGAGGAATAAGTTAAGGCTTCAGTAGGGGATTGCTACATTCATTGTGCTTTCCCCTATTCTTTTTCCTTCAGAAAGCCCTCTGCTAAGACAGGAGACAGATTTTTATTTAGTTTTCCAGACCGCACTAATTTAGCATAGGTTTCTGCTTCTAAGTCTAATAATTCTTCTTGTACCTGTTCTTGATCCAGCGATCGCAGCTGGGGGTAAGACTCCTGTAGTTGGGTAATTTCTTGATTGACTTCCTCTAATTTTTCCTGCACAATTCCCCGATGAGTGTTTTTGAATTCCTCATCAATACTGGGAGAAAGTTTCACCTCATTTAAGCGTTCTAACACCTGTTCTAAGGCATAACGACGGGCAAGCAATTCACTGTAGGTTTCTCGTTGAGCGCGATCGCCGATTAATCCTAACTTCTGGATGACTGTCTGCATCGTCAATCCTTGCACTAAGAGGGTAAATAAGACCACGCCAAACACTGCCTCAATAATATCCTGTCTCCCCTCTAACATCACAGGAACACTTAAGGCTAAAGCAATGGAAACAGAACCGCGTAAGCCACCCCACCATAAAACAGTTTGTTGTTGCCAAGTGATGGGATTTTTGCCAGTAATGAAATTACTAATTGTTCCTAACCCAAAAATACTAATGGCACGAACTGCAACTAAAGCAACAATTGAAACCGCAATTAACTGCCATTTATCCACTAAACCGCGAATATCAATTTGATCACCAATTAATAAAAAGACAATCGAGTTAACAAAAAAGGCAATAAATTCCCAAAATTCGGAAACGGATAAACGAGTGCGAGGATTCATGCCAATGCGAGAACCAAAGTTCCCTAAAATCAACCCTGCGGTGACAACGCCAATCACCCCTGATCCGCCTAATTCTTCGGTTAATAAATAAGTGCCATAGGCAGAAACTAAGGTTAACGATTGTTCGACTAAAGGCAGATCAAAGCGTTGGGTTAAATAAGAAATGCCAAAGCCAATCAAGCTACCAACTGTAATTCCTACGCCAGTAAAGGTGACAAATTGGACGAGAGTATTTGTCGTAGAAAATTCCTGTGTTCCCATGGGAATTGCCACTAAAATTCCGAAGGCAACAACGGCAACCCCATCATTAAATAAACTTTCTCCTTCTGTTAAAACGGTTAAGCGTTCTCCAACCCCTAATTCTCGAAATAAGGCAATAACAGCAACGGGATCAGTCGCGGCTAAAATTGCGCCCACTAAAAGGGCAATAGGAAAGGTTAATTCAGTAAAATAACTAACCGTAAGACCAATTCCAATAACAGTAATAACTACGCCAACAATGGCTAATAAGCTAACAGGAATGAGATTATTTTTTAAGTTTCGCCACCGAATGTTCCAAGCGGCTTCAAACAATAACGGGGGTAAAAATATTTCTAAAATTAATTCGGGGGAAAGATTGACTAAACGGATATCAACAAAAGCAAGTCCGAGTCCAACAATGACTAGGAGTAAAGTGTAGGGAATTTGACGGAAAAAGCTGGAAATTTGCGAAATTGTGGCGACTCCTAAAGAGACACAAAGAACAATTAGGAACTGTTCTAGGCTTTCTTCAATTGCTGCAGCTTCTCCCATGGAGGCTTCAATAGTCATGGTTTTGATTAGTCTTAGTAGCTAAGTCAATTTTTACGTTAATCATTGACAAAACTATAAATTGTTTGCGGGGTCAAGTTATTAAAAACCGAAGAAGGCATTTTTCCTTTCTGATGCGGTTCTCGATTGAGTTTAACTTGTAATCCTGTCATCGGGTCATAACCAGGGGAAATTAAAAATTCTAACCGTTTGACTTCTTCCCAACTGATAATATCATCTAAAATTTGACTGAGGGCGATGATGTAGGGATGATTGGGGTGAGTGTACCAGTCGGCTTTAGCGACATTGGCTTGATCGAAACCAAAATGTACAGTTAGGTCAGGAGTCCCAAAAAGCGCGATCGCGACTGGACGGGCTTCTTCTTGGACTAAAAGATGATAATCATTGGCTAACTCTCGTAACCGTTCTAAACGCTGATACCGATCCGTCACTGAGAGCAAATTATCTCGCCAATCAATGGCAACACTGGCTAAATAGGTCTGCAGTAGCATATGCCCCAGTTTTTTCGCTTTTGTGGCTAAATAAACCGAATTATGGTCAGTGGCTTCAATTAACAGCGGCACTCGTTCTACCACTTCTAACCCATAGCCTTTTAAGCCAGCAATTTTTCGGGGATTATTGGTAATGAGGCGAATCTGTTTAATGCCCAAATCATTAAGCATTTGTGCGCCCATGCCATAGTCCCGAAGATCAGCAGGAAATCCTAAGCGTTCATTGGCTTCTACCGTATCCAAGCCCATATCTTGCAGAGAATAGGCTTTTAATTTATTCACTAAGCCAATACCACGCCCTTCTTGACGTAAATAGACGACAACTCCTCGCCCTGCATTTTCAATCATTTTTAGGGCAGCTTGTAGTTGCATCCGACAGTCACAACGCATTGATCCCAAAGCATCCCCAGTTAAACACTCGGAGTGCATCCGTACCATAACGGGTTCTTCGGTGAAGGTACTGGGATCGCCTTTAACAATCGCGAGATGTTCTGTTTCATCTAACTGATTACGATAGGCGTAAATCTGAAAATCTCCAAACTGGGTCGGTAACTTACAAATGGTTTCTCTATACACAAAGCGATCGTGTTGTAAACGGTAACTAATTAAATCAGCAATACTAATTAATTTCAGGTTATGCTTTTTCGCATATTCCCCTAACTCAGGTAAACGCGCCATTGTTCCATCAGGGTTCTGAATTTCACAGATTACCCCGGCAGGAGTTAAACTAGACAAGCGACAGAGATCAACAGCGGCTTCGGTGTGGCCGGCTCGTTTTAAGACTCCTCCTTCCTTGGCGCGGATGGGGAACACATGACCGGGGCGAGTTAAGTCTTCCGGGTGAGAAGTGGGGTTGATGGCAATTTGAATGGTACGGGCGCGATCTTCAGCAGAAATGCCTGTGGTTGTCCCTAAATGGGGTGCAGCATCAATGCTTACGGTAAAGGCCGTTTGATTGCTATCGGTGTTATTTCTCACCATTAAGGGCAAATCAAGGGTATCAAGGCGCTCTCCGGTCATCGCCAAACAGATTAGCCCTCGCGCTTCCACCGCCATAAAATTAATCATTTGCGGGGTTGCAAACTGGGCGGCACAGATTAAGTCCCCCTCATTTTCGCGATTTTCGTCATCAACAACAACGACTGGGCGACCGGAACGGAAGGCTTCCAGCGCTTCTTCTATGGGGTCAAATTCAATGGAATAGGTTGTTTGCGAATCCACTATCAAGGGTTAAACGCTTCTGTGTAAACTTTTTTAACAGTTTTCAGTTCTAATTGTATCCTGTTTAGCAGCGCGATCGCTACGGAACTATTATTGCACAGAAGAAATTTTCCTTATTTTTTAGGCGCAAATTGTTTTGCCACCGCCTTTACTAATGCTTCTCTTGGTAAGAAACGAGGAATATTACTAATGATCTGATTTGCAAGCCCCCCAGTTACCACATTGGCTTGTTTGGCTTCCAAGGCTTGTAACGTCGCTTTAACTACCTCCTCAGGAGAGGCATAACCTTGAGGGTTTGATTGGGTAAAGGAGTCGGGAAATTCGGCTCTAATAAAAAATTTGGTTTCCGTTGCCCCAGGGCAAACACAAGTTACTGTTACGCCAGCATCTTGGTTTTCCACCCAAAGCGCCTCACTAAAACTGAGAACAAAAGATTTTGTGGCGGCATAAACTGACATATAGGGAAGCGGCTGAAAACCAGCAATGGAAGAAACATTAATAATTCCGCCATTTCTCTGTTCTCGCATTGGCGTGAGAAAGAGATGAGTTAAAGCTACAAGTGCGGTAATGTTTAATTGAATCATCTCTAGTTGTTTCTCTAGAGAACTTTCTGCAAATAGACCATAATCGCCAAAACCTGCATTATTTACCAGTAAGTCAATATGGATTCCTTTCTCACTAACCCTATCAAAAACTGTTTTTGCGGCATTATTAGCAGTTAAGTCTTGAACGATGATCTCGGTATTAATGCCATAACTCTCTTGTAGTTGCTTTGCCAGTTCTTCTAATTTGTCTTGAGAGCGAGCAACTAAGACTAGGTTATAGTTACGGCTAGCCAATTCTTGAGCAAAGGCAGTTCCGATGCCTGACGACGCACCAGTGATAAGAGCAGTTTTCATGGCAAATGCTTTTTGTAAACTTTCTTTAAGTTTATCTTATCGCTGAGGTGAGTAGGTTTCACTATTTTCCCACTGCTGGAGGAGTTGAAAAGGATTAAAGCCACGATACTGAAGGAAATTACACACTTTACGTTTGGTTTTGGGGTCAAGGTTAGAAAACTGATTCAAGTTATATTTTCTCATTACTTTATCTTTTAAGTTGGGTAAGTCTTCTGTTTCTAGCTGCTCGGATAAATTTTCCCAAACTTCTGCAAATAAATCATCACTAATTCCTTTTGCTCGACATTTTTGTTTAATTTTAGGTTTGCCGTATTTTCCTTGATAGCTTAAAATCATTCCCTCAGCGACGCGAGTATCTGATTGAGCATTAATTTCTTGTAAATGTTCAATGGTTTCTGTTATTTCTTCTTCCTGAAAGCCTTTTTCTCTTCCTTTTTTTCTTAATTCTTCTGTGCTATAGTCACGTCTGGCAAGAAGTCGAAAGAAATAAGTTTGGCAGTTACTCATAATTACAGTTTTGTTATTTGTTATTTGGTCACTGAGGTTTTGTCATCACTAAAATTCCCATTAATTCTAGCGCGATCGCGTAATGTTTAACCTTAGTAAAGCCTACTGCTTCAGCTAACTTCACTTGTTCTTGTCCTTGGGGAAAACGCTCTATACTAGGGTTAATATAAGCATAATCTTCTTTAAACCCCAATCCCTCTGCCGTGGGAACAACCAACTGTTCTAAAAACCACTGCTGAAATTCTCGAATTGCCTCATTGTAGGGACGATGAAAGTCAAGAATGGCAACGGTTCCCCCTGATTTTAATACTCGATACAACTCTTCTAAACAGCGAGAAATATCGGTTACATTTCGCAAGCCATACCCAAGTGTTGCACAATCAAAGGTATCATCAGAGAAAGGAAGGTTGAGGGCATCGGCTTCTACCCACTGCATGGGATAAAGTGAACTTTGCTGACGCTGACGGGCTATCTCTAACTGCTGAGAAGAAAAATCTGCCCCAACGACTGTGCCTGTTTTTCCGACTATTTTCGCCAATAAAAAAGCTAAATCCCCACTACCACAACATAAATCAAGGGCAGTATCTCCTGGTTGTGGTTGGGCCCATTTGACTGTCATTCGCTTCCAGATACGATGTTGTCCTAAACTAAGCGCATCATTAAGTTGATCATAGACGGGCGCAATACGATCAAAAATGGCTTGAACATCAGAAGCAGTGGGAGATTTGTTCATAAGCTAGGTTATTCCCAAGGCACATCATGTCATCTTTTCCCTAAGATACCGCATTAGCAACAGACAAAGATTTAATAGGAATTGGAGAAAACTATAGCAATCTGAGCTACACTCACCGTAGGGTGTTAGCCTGTAAGCTCAGCTTAATCAGGGAGATTAAGCTGCTGTGCATTTAAATTGGGCATTAGCGGCGACCGAGACGGTCGCACTACGGTGAGAATTCCGAGGCTTGTAAGCCCCGTCATTTCCTCACAATTGGTCTTGTCGTTTAAATGCGTGACAGCTTAGGAGAATCATTTTTAGCAAACA
>JBKHER010000167.1:0-6056 GCA_046540715.1 Halothece sp. | reverse complement strand
TTGAATAGGGGTTGTCTTCCGAAGCGGATCTCGCCTAACTGCCGCAATTGCCTGTTGAACTGCCATTTGGATCGCTTTTTGATGATTATCTTGGGCGATTTGGGTTTGATAGGCAATGCCTTCTTCACTAGAAGCGTATAACGGGGGGAGTCGATTTAAGGCATAGGTAATCACATCTAGGTTTTTGACATCCTTGGTAATGCGAGGGGGATAGGCTTTAAGCTGTCGGGTGGTTTCCTTAGCAACTAATGTTTCCATGACGTTAATTTTGACTCCTTCCTTTTCTTCTGAAGAAATATTTCCTGAAGGTGTTGCTATGTGCTTGCGCCACCCTGACATGGGAGTGCGTAAAGTACGAGGAGAAGAGTGGTAAAATTGGCTGATTTCTTCGGAATTTTCTTCTTGATCGCGCCTATAGCTTGCTTCGGTGGGCTGTCTAGATATTACTTCCGTTTTTACGGTTTGAGATTGAGGATCACACTGCCATAAATCAGGAACTGACTGAAATGAAATCAGTCCTTGGTTAAAGTAGCGTTTTAGCGTTCGCATGATACTAAGAATGCTTTTTTCGTTTTCAATGGCGAGATCGCGCAGGGTTTTTTCTTCTTTTTCAATAGTGTAAAGGTATTTCCCAAGGGAGTGTAAGTTTTTAGCTTCTAATTCTTCTCGATTAGCCACTATTCCTAAATTCGGGGAATAGTTAACAAACCCTGCTGTTACCCAACTTTGCCATAATTCAAGAATCTGTTTTTTCAGGTCTTCTACATTTAAATTCAAGGCTGGTACAATAAGCCCTTGGGAGCAAGGAGTTGCTTTTGGCTTTTTGAGCATTCTGATGTCATGGGAACTTTGGGAAGAAACTTGAGCAAGCCCCTGTACAATGTCAAACAGGACTTCTGTGGTGGTTCCGTTAACAATACTTTTAACCTGTTCGGGAGTAACATGCTTCTTTTGTATAAACATGGCAAGAGCAAAATAATCCCAGCATTCGTGGGGGGATGATAGTAGGTTTTGGGTGGTCATTCCCTGAGGAACTGCCATTTGGCAACCTGACATTTCCAGTTGTCGTAGCCAACGCCGAACTGGATGAGAACCGCCACTGGCCCAAATTATTGAGCCACTGTTGAAATAAATCCGCCAAGAGGCAGTATGATTAATTTTGATATTTAATCGCCCTGTAAATTCCTGATAAGAGTATTTACTTATCTTTCCGAACAGATGACGATGGTTTAAGGATTCCTTCTCACTCATTATTACAGATGGCATGACTAATTGCTAAGGAAATATAACTAGGTATAAAACCATAATAACTAACTAGCGGTGATTTATCTTGATCTATTTTGAAATACAAAACTCCTCCTATAATCCCCCCAACCCCCCTTGGTAAGGGCAGGGCTTAGGAATCGGTGTGTAATACTAATTGATCGAAATGGTATAACCAGTGGTGATTTATCTTGATCCATTTATGGTTAATTTTAGGGCAAGTTTAACCGCAATAAAAACATTACTTCTATAACTAATCTCACCGAGGAGTTTTATGGTGTCTTCAACGCAACAGTTAAAAACAATTACCAAGTTAGCTTATGGTGCAGGTGATCTGGGTCCGGCGATGACGGCTAATGTGCTGGTATTTTTCTTGATGTACTTTTTTACACAAGTGGCAGGGCTACCACCGGGATTAGCCGGAAGTATTTTAATGATTGGTCGTATTAGTGATGCCATTAATGACCCGATTATTGGAATTTTCAGCGATCGCGCTAACACCGACTGGGGACGACGACTCCCTTGGATATTTTTCGGGGCGATTCCTTTTGCCCTAATTTTCATTTTACTATGGTTGGTTCCAGAATTTAGCGACGACGAAACCCTGAATAATTGGTTATTATTTGGCTACTATGTCGGAATTGGGGTTTTATTCCATCTTGCTTATACCATTGTTAATTTACCTTATATTGCCCTCACCCCAGAACTGACTCAAGATTATGATGAACGCACCAGTTTAAATAGTTTTCGCTTTGCTTTTTCTCTCGGGGCAAGTATTTTTGCTTTAGTCTTAGCGGGGATTGCGGAAGGGACTTATTCTGATGATCCGAGGCAGCAGTATTTAATGCTAGGAAGCGCGATCGCGCTTTTATCAGTATTTGCACTTTTATGGTGTAGTTTAAGTTTACAAGAAAGAGGAAAACGCCCCATTGCTTCTCCCTCTCGTAAGAAACAGTTAATGTTTTTCTTTAGTTTTCTAACCGTTCTTTTCGGAATCTTTAGCGCGGTGGAATTTTTTAGGGAAGAGAACTTTCTCTGGGGAACAACGAGTTTCTTATTAGCGATTATGAGTGCCATGATTGGTATAAGTTTGTGGTTTCATCGTCGCCAATCCCCGTTTGCGGTTTCTGATGTTCCTTTACCCAAAACGCAAACCGATGAAATCTCATTTCAGGAGAAACTTAAAATTGTTTGGAATAATCGTCCCTTTTTATTTATTGTCGGAATTTATCTCTTTTCTTGGCTTGCGGTACAGTTAACCGCTTCCATTCTTCCTTACTTTGTTGTTAGTTGGATGGGGTTATCGGAACAAGACTTTATCCAAACTGCTTTAGCCGTTCAAGGAACTGCTTTAGTGATGTTATTTTTCTGGGTGCAAGTGAGTAAACGGTTTGAGAAAAAAGTGGTTTATACCATGGGGATTAGTCTTTGGATTATTGCTCAAATTGGGTTAATGTTATTACAACCCGGTCAAGTCATCTTAATGTATGGACTTGCTGTTTTAGCTGGAATGGGAGTTTCTGTGGCTTATCTTATTCCTTGGTCAATGCTTCCTGATGTTATTGAATTAGATGAATTGAGAACTGGCGAAAGACGGGAAGGAATTTTCAGTGGATTTATGGTCTTACTGCAAAAAATGGGACTAGGTTTGGGATTATTTTTAGTTGGTCAGGCGTTAGGATTAGCGGGATTTATTGAATCTGTTCCGGGAGAACCGCCGCCACAGCAACCAGAAAGTGCTTTACTTGCGATTCGTAGCGCGATCGGAGTCTTACCGATGTTAAGTTTGATGGCTGGGGTCATTTTAGCCTATTTTTATCCCCTCAGCCGAGATGTCCATAAGCAGATTTGTCTCGATTTAGCAGAAAAGCAAAATCAGGAAAGAGATTGATGGTTATTTGTTATTTGTTATTCGTTATTTGTTATTCGTTGTTTGTTGTTTGTAACCCAATGACTAATACCATTTTGGACAATTGACGCTACATTTAGATCCCCCTAACCCCCTTACTAAGGGGGAATTAAATGTAACATTACTTTTTCAAAATGGTATAATGACTAATGATTAGAATCGCAAGTTTCCATTTTCAACGGTTAAAACTTGGGAGGATTCTAGCCATTGCTGATCAAAAGAACTGAGATGAGTGGTGGTAATAATGGTTTGAAACCGATTTCCGATCGCGCTTAGGAGTTGATTTTGTCGCTGAAGGTCTAATTCGGCTAAAACGTCATCTAACAGCAATAAAGGGGGTTCCCCCACGACGGTTTCAATTAGTTCTAATTCCGCTAATTTTAAGGCTAATACGAGAGTTCTTTGTTGCCCCTGTGATCCATACGATCGCGCTGGGGTATCATTAATATTAAATTCGATTTCATCGCGATGGGGGCCAACGACGGTTGTGCCTAAATTTTGTTCCGCAGCCTCCCGTAATTTGATCCGATCTAAAATGGCTTGTTGCACTTGTTGGGGATCATCCTCTGACCAACTCACATTCGGGGCATAAATTAGATTTAATTGTTCCGTTTGATGACTGATTTGATTATGCCATTGTTGCGCGATCGGCGCTAATCTGTTTAAAACTCTTGCCCGCCGTCGCATCACTCGCGATCCATTGGCAGCGAGTTGGGCATCCCATAATGCTAATTGTTCCCAAGTGGAATTTTCTACTTTAGCATTACCTTCGGTGGATTCATAAAGTGACTTCCGAATCGTTTTTAATAGGGCATTTCTTTGTTTTAAAACTTTATTATATTCTTGTAAAATATAAGCATAAACGGGTTCAATTTGTACTAATAAAGCATCTAACCAATTACGACGCTTTTCAGGAGAACCGCGCACCAAATCTAAATCTAAACTAGAAAATTGTACCGCGTTTAATCCCCCTAAAAAATCAATTTGCCGTCGTAGAGTTTCGCCATCAATGGCAACCGTCCGTCGCCCTTTTTGACGTAGGGTTAAAGTTAGAGTATTTTCTCGATATAACCGTTTAACAATCCCTTCTATCTGCGCGATCGGTTCATCTTGAAAAATTAAATCCTGATCTTTACTACTCCGATGACTTTTTAAGGTAGCTAATAACTCCACTGCTTCTAAGAGATTTGATTTCCCTTGGGCATTATTTCCCAATAAAATAGTCGTCTGCGCTTCAAATTTGACAGAACAATTGAAATAATTTCGGAAGCGAGTTAAATGCAGCTGTTTTAAGTACACTTTCGATCATATAGGATTTGTTATTTGTTATTCGTTATTTGTTATTCGTTATTTGTTATTTGTTATAGTTATTCCAATTATTTTCCGTAATGCGACCGTCTCGGTCGCTACTAGGGAGCAAGATGCTCCCACTCTCAGCTTGATGGTTTTTATTTGGAATGACTATATTTGTTATTTGTTATTTGTTAATTCATGCTAAACACGCTCGGCTTATCACCTTGTCTCCCCCTCTCCATAATAAGATTAAAACTCTCGAATATTGACTTGATCGCCTTTAACTTCTCCGACTAAAACCATATCAGCAACCCCAACAAATAGCCCATTTTCTAAAACGCCTGGAATATTATTAATGGTTTTTTCTAATTCCCCAGGGTTAGTCATGTCATCAAATTTGACATCCACCACTAAATTCCCTTGATCTGTAACCACGGGACCTGCTTTTTTAACGCCCATGCGTAACTCTGGTTTTCCGCCTAATTGGGTTAATTTTCGCATCACAGGGGTAATTGCCATCGGGATGACTTCTACGGGTAATAAGAAGGTTGAACCCAGTTTATCCACTAATTTCCCGCTATCAACCACGACAATAAACTGATTCGCTAGAGAATCTACCACTTTTTCTCGGGTATGCGCTGCGCCACCGCCTTTAATTAAATTCTTATTGGGATCAACTTCATCTGCGCCGTCAATGGCAAGATCAATATGATCTACCGCATCTAAAGTCGTTAGAGGAATGCCATATTGCTTGGATAACACTTCTGCTTGAAACGAGGTGGGAATTCCCTGAATATTTTGCAGTTCCCCCCGTTGTAATCGTTCGCCGATAAACTGAATCGCAAAAGCGGTGGTAGAACCGGTTCCGAGTCCCACAATTGTATTTGATTGTACGCGATCGGCGGCGGCTTTTCCCACTTCCTGCTTCATTACTTTTGAGAGATCTGTTTCTGCCATAATCGTTTCCTATAAATCATATTTTTACCTTTAGCACTTTATCATCCTCTGGACGGTCTTACTAGGACTGTTGAAACTCCCTTAATAGCCACGCGCCGACTTGACTATGGCTAGTGTCGCGACTTTGCTGCAAGGCTTTTCTGAGTAAATCAAGTTCTAAGTTGGGTAAAACTTGGGAAGTATTTAAGCGATAACTCCCTTGTTTTTGGATTTTAAATGCAGTAATTTCCGCTTTTTTAACATCAACAACCCAGTATTCTTCTACGCCTAAATCTTCATATAGTAATCGCTTCGTTCCTAAGTCATCTTCTAGGGAAGAATTAGCAATTTCTATCACTAAATTAGGGGCAGGATATTGATCTAAATTAATAATACTGGTTCCCCAAGGAATGATATTGGCATTTTCTCCGATATAAAAAGCAAGATCGGGTTGGGCTTCTCGGAATTTTGCTTTTCTAAAACTACAGTTATCTTTCCCATTCAGTTCAATTTCTTTAAGGGTTGCATAAAGATGAATTAAATGGTTTAGAAAAGAATGATCGCTGGCGTGATTATTACCTAGAGGACTCATTTCAATACGATATTGATGATGATAATAGTAACATTTTCCTTTTTCATCAGGTAGGCTTTCTAA
>JBKHER010000166.1:0-6066 GCA_046540715.1 Halothece sp. | reverse complement strand
GTGGGAGCGTCTCGCTCCCTAACTCCAAAATCAGGGTTAATTTCTCGGATTTGATCTGACTATCATTCAGCAAGCCCTGTTTAAAGTTAAATCACAATCGGTAAAATTTTTTGATACACTTCTTAATATTTTCCCTAAGAAAACCCGAAACGTTTTACTCTAAAAGCTGACCCATGTCTTAGGTACAGATGTTTTCCGAAACGTCTTATCCAAATTAACTTTCTGGAAGTTAACGTGATGCCAATGTCAATGATATTGGTCACTGGGAGAAACAAAAAACGACACAAGGACTAAATATATGAATCCATTGGAGAAAAAACGCTTATAATCTCAAATTTGCCATTAATCCCAATGAGTGACCCGTCATTTTGCATCATTGTGAACTTTTATGAAAGTAACAGACAGTAACCGTTGTGACAGGAGATAGGTAAAAATAATGATTAGTGCCTCCGGAGGAAGTTCAGTCGCACGCCCTCAACTTTATCAAACGGTTCCACTTTCTAAGTTATCCCAAGCCGAACAACAAGATCGGTTTTTAGAAAAGGGAGAACTACAAGAACTGGATACCTTTTTCCAGTTAGGAACCAAACGAGTTGAAATTGCACAGACAATTACCCGTAATTCGGAGTTAATTGTTTCTCGGGCAGCAAACCGCATTTTTACAGGTGGGTCGCCCATGGCTTACCTAGAAAAACCCAGAGAAGAAGCCCCAGCCATGGTTCCTGCTGGCGGTGGCGATGAAGAGGATGTTCGTCGTCAAATGCAATTGGGAACCGTCAGTTATGTGGAAAGTGGCGGTGGTTTCTTAGAAGGACTGCGATCGCTGTTTAGTGCCTCAAGCAGCAGTGTTCCCGCCCCACAAGGATTCCGCCCGATTAATGTTTCCCGTTATGGCCCCCAAAATATGCAGAAGTCCTTACGGGATTTATCGTGGATGTTGCGGTATGTCACTTACGCGATCGTCGCTGGTGATCCCAATATCATCACTGTGAATGTGCGGGGATTACGGGAAATTATTGAAAATGCTTGCTCTAGTGCAGCGACCATTGTTGCCCTTGGCGAAATGCAAGCAGCAGCGGTGGGATACTTCAAACAAGATGAAGAAGGACGCGCAACCGTTGAGCAATACTTCCAAGTCTTAATTTCGGAATTTCAAGCCCCCACGCCCTCAAATAAGCTGCGTCAGCGTCCTAGTGAGGATCAACAAGGGTTAGAACTGCCCCAAAGCTACTTTAATGCTGCCGAAAATCGCCCTAAATACGCGATGAAACCGGGGCTGTCTTCTTTTGAAAAGCAAGCGATTGTCAAAGCCGCCTATCGCCAAGTTTTTGAACGGGACATTACTCGGGCTTACAGTCTCTCAATTTCTGATTTAGAATCAAAAGTTAAAAACTGTGAAATCTCCATGAAGGAATTTATCCGTCGTTTGGGTAAATCTCCACTCTATCGTCAACAGTTTTATGAACCTTATATCAACAGTCGTGCTTTAGAACTTGCCTTCCGTCATTTCTTAGGACGGGGTCCCTCTTCAAGAGAAGAAGTGCAAAAATACTTCTCGATTGTCTCCGAAGGTGGACTCCCGGCGTTAGTGGATGCGTTAGTGGATAGCACCGAATACTCCGATTATTTTGGGGAAGAAACCGTTCCCTATATTCGCGGTTTAGGGGAAGAAGCCCAAGAATGTCGCAACTGGGGAATGCAGCAAGACCTGTTTAACTACAGTGCGCCCTTCCGCAAAATTCCACAGTTTATTACCACTTATGCCCAATATAATCGTCCTTTGGCGGATCAACATCCCTATGGCAGTGGTAATGATCCCCTTGAGATTCAATTTGGGGCAATTTTCCCGAAAGAAACCCGTAATCCCAGTAAAAGCCCAGCGCCATTTGGTAAAGATACCCGTCGCATTTTAATTAATCGCGGACCGGCGACTTATAACCAAACGGGAAATCCGAAAGCACGAGGCTTATCTCCGGGTTCTCTCGGTCCAAAAGTGTTCCGTTATGACCAACGACCTTTCTCTGGCTTAACGGAGAAAACCAATAATAGCTACGGGGTGAAATACTCTGAAAGTAGCTCCCAAAAGGTCATTCTGGCTTGTTATCGGCAAGTATTCGGTCGCGATGTCTATGACGGACAACGGCTAAAAGTGGGCGAAATTAAGCTGGAAAATGGAGAAATTACCATTCGTGACTTTGTACGGATGCTTGCGAAATCGGAGTTGTTCCGTAAACTCTACTGGACTTCTCTCTATGTCACCAAGTCGATTGAATATATCCATCGTCGGTTGTTAGGTCGTCCGACTTACGGTCGCCAAGAAATTAACAAATACTTTGATATTTGCGCCAAGAAGGGCTTTTATGCGCTTGTAGATGCCATCCTTGACACCCCAGAGTACAGTGAGACGTTTGGGGAAGATACGGTTCCCTATGAGCGTTATTTGACCCCTGGGGGCTTACAATTGCGGACTCGTACTTATAACTTGCGCCAAGACGTGGGAACAGAGGTACAAAAAGAGTTTACTCCTCGTTATACTGAGTTGGGCAAAGTCTCTCAAGAACGCAGTGAGCCTGATGTACAGTATCGCATCAAGCAGGGAGTCAATAAGCGTCGTGAGCAAACCAAGCAATTTAAGCTTACGAACTTGAATGATAAAGTGGCCCTGGAAAATGTCATTGGCGCTGCCTATCGTCAAGTGTTTGAACGGGATATTGAACCTTATCTGGTGAAAGCCCAATTTACCAACCTCGAAAGTAAGCTCAGTAACGGCGAAATTACTGTGAAAGAGTTTATTGAGGGCATTGGTTGCTCGGACTTATACGTTAAAGAGTTCTATACTCCTTATCCCAATACCAAGGTGATTGAGTTGGGAACGAAGCATTTCTTGGGACGTGCGCCGTTGAATCAGAAAGAGATTCAAAAGTATAACCAATTGCTGGCGACTCAGGGTATTCGTGCTTTTGTCAAGGCGTTGGTGAACAGCATGGAGTATTCTCAAGTGTTTGGCGAGGATGTGGTTCCCTATCGCCGTTATCCGACGCTTCCAGCAGCGAATTTCCCCAATACGGAAGGCTTGTATAATAAGTTAACCAAACAGGATAATGAGTTGGTGGTTCCGAGCTTTGAAACGACTAAGTCTAAACTAGACAATAGTAAGTTTCCTCTTGCGTCTAAAGCTAATGGTGCTAATGGTGCAGGAAATGCCTCTGAGTATTTAGAGTTAGCGCGATCGGTTAATGCTCCAGACACTGTCCCTGTGACAACAGTTCCTCGGATTTTCCGTCATTCTAACCAAGCCAGTGCCGCTCAAACCCAACAGGTGATTAAGGCGATTTACGCCCAACTGTTGGTGGTTCCCCAAGACAATGTTCCTGAAGAGTTCCGATTACAGGATTATGAAGCCCAACTGCTTGCTGGTAACTGTACGGTACGAGAGTTTGTGAAAGCTCTTGCTAAATCTGAGGTTTATCAACAGCGTTTTGTAATCCCTTATCCGAATACCAAGGTTGTAGAATGTCTCTATCGCCATTTATTGGGACGTGCGGCGAGTGGAATTGAAGTTCATCAAATGATGCAATTGTTGAGTGAAAAAGGGCTTGCTGCGGTTGTGGATGTCATTGTTGATGGCTCTGAATATAACCGCTTCTTTGGTGATATGGTTGTTCCTTATCCCAAGGAAAATAATGGCTAGTCAGTTAGTGATTGCTTAATTTAATTTCCCCCCTTGTGGGGGTTATTTTTTGTACACTTGCTAATCCCCCCAACCCCCCTTTGAAAGGGGGGCTAAAGCTAAAGGGATCGTTAAGCTAGTTCATTTGTAGCAACCATTAGGGGATTTCATATTACATGGAAGAAGGATTTTAAGGGATTTGACGGTTTCTAAGGTAGTGAAAGGACTCTTTTATAGTTTGGTTAGTTTTGGGATGGTTTTCTCCCTACTTGCAGGAGGAACTTGGTATTGGTGGAAAAGCGCGATCGCGCCTGTTGATTCCTCCGAAGAAGAATTAATTACCGTTGATATTTCTCAGGGGACTTCTGCACAAAGGGTTGGGGAAATATTAGAGGAAGAAGGCTTGATTCGTTCGACCTTAGCTTGGCGGATTTGGTTATTGAGTCTGAGATTACAAGATCAGTCTGAGGAGTTAAAAGCTGGCTCTTATCAATTATCCGCCAGTGACTCCCTACCTGAAATGGGTAAGCAAGTGATTGAGGGAAAAACGCTTACCACTCGGTTTACTATTCCTGAAGGTTGGACTCAACGCCAAATGGCTGAACGATTTGAGGAATTAGGATACTTTTCGGCAGAAGAGTTTTTGACGGCAGTGGAAAATTTTGATCGCGATCAGTTCCCTTGGCTTCCTGATGATTTGCCTCATCTAGAGGGGTTTCTCTATCCTGATACTTATGAAATTTCGCGCGATCGCGCTACCCCTGACTTTATCATTGAACTCATGCTAAACCGTTTTGCCCAAGTCGCCCTTCCCATTTACGAAAATCAAGACAGTCCCTATAGCTTGCTTGAATGGGTTACCCTTGCCAGTATTGTGGAAAAAGAAACCGTGGTAGAGGAAGAACGATCGCGCATTGCTGCCGTTTTTGCCAAACGTTTAGAAGAAGGAATGCGATTAGCCGCTGACCCCACAGTGGAATATGGCTTAAATATTCGACAAACCACAGAAGAAACGCTCACCCTAGAACAAGTAAATACCCCTTCTCCCTATAACACTTATCTCAATGCAGGCTTACCGCCAACGCCCATTGCTAGTCCTGGAAAACCCGCTTTAGAAGACTCCCTGAATCCGCCTGAAACCGAATATCTCTTTTTTGTTGCCCGTTATGACGGAACGCACGTTTTTAGTAAAACTTTTGAAGAACATCAAGAGGCGCAACGTCGCATTCAGAATTAACGGATAAAGATATGACTTATTCTCGGCTACGTCTGATTCTGTTTAATTTTTGGACAGTTGGGATTTTATTAATTGCGCTGCTGATTGCCACTCCGATTTTATTTATTCTTACTAGCATTTTTGCCGATACTGGAGAAATTTGGCAGCATTTAGTCGCAACCGTGCTTTCTGAGTATGTGAAAAATGCTTTAATTTTAATGGTCGGAGTGGGTTTAGGGGTTTTGATCATTGGAGTGGGAACTGCTTGGTTACTCACGCGATGTCAATTTTGGGGTAGTAACATTCTCGAATGGGCGTTATTACTTCCTCTCGCCACCCCCGCCTATCTTCTCGCTTATACTTATACCCATTTATTAGACTTTTTTGGCCCCGTTCAAACTACCTTAAGATCCCTGTTTGGTTGGGTAAGCGTTAATGATTATTGGTTTCCCGAGATTCGGAATATTTGGGGCGCGATCGCGATGTTAACCCTTGCCCTATATCCCTATGTCTATCTCCTAGTCAGAGTAGCTTTTACTGAACAAGCAGGGAGACTGGTGGAGGCGAGTCGGAGTTTAGGTTGTAATCCGTGGTTAAGTTTTATTAAGGTAGCTCTGCCATTAGCCCGTCCCGCGATCGCGTCAGGGGTAGCATTAGTTTTAATGGAAACCTTGGGAGATTTTGGCACCGTCCAGTATTTTGGCGTAACCACCTTTACCACAGGAATTTATCGGACTTGGTTTGGGATGGGAGAACGAGTAGCCGCTGCCCAATTATCAGTGGTGTTACTGCTGTTTATTGCCGTATTAATTGTTTTAGAACGATTATCTCGTCGTCAAGCCCAATATTATGAATCAGTCAGTAGCAACCAGCCGCCGCCACCCTATCAATTACCCCAATCGAGCGCGATCGCTGCCTTTCTCTTTTGTACCATTCCCTTAATGTTCGGATTTATCATTCCTGTAGCTTATTTAGGGTATTTAACCGTTGCCAATGCAGAGTACACCCTCAACCAAAATTTCTGGGATATGGCACAACACAGCTTAATTTTAGGGGGAATCAGTGCCATTTTAGCGAGCGCGATCGCGCTTTTTTTAGGTTATGGACAAAGACAAGCTCAGGGTAAAACCTTCGCCCCCCTTAGTAAGGGTAATTCTCCCTTCGCCCCCCTTAGTAAGGG
>JBKHER010000165.1:0-6073 GCA_046540715.1 Halothece sp. | reverse complement strand
ATAGACTGCAAAACCCCCTTTCAAAGGGGGTTAGGTGGGATGTAGGGAAGTACCAATGAATTAGAACTGCTCTCCCTAATCAAGCAAAATTCTTAACTGGAATCTGACCCGCATGAACAATAAACATCGGACGGGCTAAACGATTTAATAACCCAGAAGCAACACTCCCATATAAAAACCCATCTAATCCCGCCTTAGCTTGGTTTGTCATCGCCACTAAATCAGCCTCACTTTTTTCCGCTACTGCCAAAATACTGTCAATGGGCTGACCGTATAATAAGTTAACTTCCACTTCAATTCCCTGCTCTTGGAATTGACTTTTCCAGTTTAATAAATATTTTTTAGCTTCCTTAATTTTTTCCAGTTCCTGATGCTTTCCAAGTTGGCTTAATAAGTGTTCAGGAACAATTTTATCCTTAATTTCCTTATCTAAATTAACAAACGCCGCTCTATAGATAGTACTGCGAACAACTCTAACTAAAATCAACTTAGCCTCATATAACCGAGCAATATGTTGCACATGAGGCATGATTTTTTCTGATTCCTTAGTCCCATCAAGGGGAACTAAAATCCGATTGTTAGTTTTTAAGCTTACCTCAGTTTTCGCATCAGCAACTAACATGGGGCAAGGAGCGTGATTTAATAGCGCGGAACTAACACTGCCATAAATGGCTTTTCTTAAGCCTGAACGCCCTTGATTGGTAAAGGCAAGCAGATCAATATCCATTTCCTTAATAGCATGGAGAATCGCATCAACGGCAACCCCTCGCAGCAGAACAATCTCTGCTGATAAGCCGTCTTGGCTAAATTGTTGTTGCCAACGAGTTAAATAGTTTTTGGCTTTATCAATTCTTTGTGGCTTAAAGGTGACCTCTTGCTCTTGGTCAGTATTGATAATACCACTACGAGTTGCTGGTTCAATTACTTGAGCAAAAATGACCTTAGCTTCATCATATTTAGCTAAATTAGCCACATGGGGAATAATCGCTTCTGCGGTTTGGGACCCATCAAGGGGAACTAGAATTTGACGATACATAATAATCCTCAGTTTGAATGTCAAAACTTAAGATAATGATGACCCCTGCCTGACAAGAGTCATCATTATGGTTTAACAGGGAAATTTATTCATCTTGGGCAAAGTTGGCACTCTGTCGTGATGACATAATTGCTGCAATTTTTTCTTCTCGTTTGGCTTCTGCATCTCGCAGTTCGGCTATTTCCAGTTCTCGTAATTCTTGCCCTAAACCACGATTTAGACTATAGCACATCACTAATAACAGGAAAGCAAATGGCAAGCCTGTTGTAATCGATGCCGTTTGCAGAGCGGTCAGTCCTTCTTCGCCGCCACCAATTAATAAAGCAGCAGCAACCACGCCTTCCATTACTGCCCAGAAAATGCGCTGGGTAACCGGAGAGTCTAACTTACCACCAGAGGTTAAGTTATCAACCACTAACGAACCCGAGTCAGAAGAAGTCACAAAGAATATCGTAACGAGAATAATGGCAACAAGAGAGCTTAAAAATACTAAAGGTAGATTCTCTAGCATGACGAACATACCTGTTGCCACATCATCATTTACAGGCTCAACCATGTCAGTAACACCAGTTATTTCCAGATTGAGAGCGGTTCCGCCCATAACTGACAGCCAAAGGAAAGACAGGAGTGAGGGAATAATTAAAACGCCCATGACAAATTCCTGAATGGTACGACCCCGAGAAACACGGGCAATAAACATCCCGACAAAGGGGGACCAAGAAATCCACCAGCCCCAATAGAAAACTGTCCAAGCATTTTGCCAGCCTCCTTCACCTTCTTCAAAAGATTCTGTCCAAAAACTGAGCATCGGAAAACGAGCAATGTAGTTGCCAAGGTTTTGAACAAAAGTGTCAAAGATGAATAGAGTGGGGCCTAAGATTAAAACAAAAACCATAAACACGGCAGCAACAACCAGATTTAATTCACTGAGCCGACGCACCCCACCATCTAAACCTGCTACGACTGAGAGAGTAGCAAATCCAGTAATAATAGCAATTAGGATAACTTGGGTGGTGACATTCGAGGGAACTGCCTCCACGAGAAATTCCATCCCAGCCGCGACTTGTTGCACCCCGAGTCCTAATGAGGTTGCTAAACCAAACAAGTTGGCAACTACGGCAAGAATATCAATAATATCACCGGGCAACCCATAAATCCTCTCTCCAATTAACGGGTAAAAGATAGAACGCATAGTTAGAGGTAGCCCGCGATTAAAGGTGAAAAAGGCAAGCCCTAAACCGACTAGCGCATAAAGCCCCCAGGGATGGAGTCCCCAGTGATAGAAGGTTAGTGTCATTGCTGTTTCAGCGGCTTCAGAGGTTCCGCCTTCTGACCCAAATATTGCCGGGGGGCTATCAAAGTGGAATATGGGTTCTCCCACACTCCAGAACATTAAACCAATACCCATTCCGGCGCTGAGTAACATGGCAAACCAAGCAAAGGTAGAAAACTCAGGTTGAGCATCTTGCCCACCAAGGCGGATTCTACCAAATTTGCTAAAGGCAAAGATCAGGATTACGCCTAAAAAGATATTGGCAACTAGGACATAAAACCAGCCTCCATAATTGGCAATTGCATCTTGTACCTCTTCAAAGACAGTTTCTGCTTGTTCGGGAAAGATTATGGTTGGCACCACAAATGCCAAGACAATAATCGCCGAGACCGGAGCAACAACCGGATGGAGGTCAAGTCCCCACTTTTGAAAGTTGGTACTCCCATGAGCATATCCACTTCCTTCTTCTAGAAGTTCTTTCTCAAAGTCTTGATTTTTTCCGTTTTTAGCCATATCCTTTTCTAACGATATCTTACTACTTCTTGGAATAATGTGTATATCCTCACAGCCAAATTGAGAGAATGATCAATTTGTTTGATTTTTTCCTCTGTTTTTATTAGTTATAGCGAAAAACTCAGTTTCATACCAGTCAGTTTTTTTATTTCTTGACTATAAAAGGAAAACGAGGAGTGATGCTCCCCGTTTACATCATTCCGAAAAAATAATGTTAAGATTTACTAAATTCTAAGCCATTTTCTTGGGCATAACGCTCCATAAAGCGCATAAAACGATTCCATTCTTCTTCGGATTGCATATAATAAACTGCTTCTAAAGCTGTGGGTTGGCCATTGACAAATTTGCCTTTGACATCTTGGGTAGAAAGTTCTCCTTCTTCGTCAATGAGATACATCCCAGTAATTTCTTGAGCATTTTCTGCCTCAAGTGCTTTGGGATTATCAAAGCGAAAAGTAGCAGTCCCACTACTACCATCTTTAGAACGGGTTAAGCGGACATCAGGAATAATTTCTTCATCAATGCCTCGGGAAAATTGAATTGTTGTTGTCATAGGTTTCCTTTTCGATTTTTTCTAAAATCTTATGTTATCGAGATTAGGTGCTTAAACAGGACTAGGGAACTTTAAAGATAAAGGTTACTTTATCTTCTTTTCCTAGCGCAATAACATCCCCTGCAAAGAGTTCTTGAGATTCTCCAGGGGGAACCGAATTGTTATTGACATAAGTTCCATTAGAACTGTCTAAGTCTTCAATGTAATATGTTTCGGCTTCAATGTGAATGTTGGCGTGCTGACGAGAAATAATCGCAGCATCAGGAAAGTCTGATAAATCTACATCAGGGGGATGATTACTGTTAGGTTTCCCGAGAGTGATCTGGGTTCCGTCTTCTTCAGGAAGTTCAATTATTTTACCGGTTTGAATATGGAGGAGATAGGGGGTTGTTTGTTGGAGATTGGTGCTAGCCTCAGCAATATTTTGCTCTTGATTGTCGTTTGAGTTCTCAGGAACTTCTGGATTATTTTGATTCATGGCGATTAATTACTTTGAATAATTTTCAATTTCTGCCCCTGCTTCTTGATCCAGTAACCACCACAGTTCCCCTTGTGGTTGGATGAGACGGGAAGGGTATTGGGTTTCATCTCCTTGGGGGGCAAAAACTTGGGCAAGGGCGGGACGTTTGTTTGCGCCAGCGACAAGGAAAATGACACAGCGTCCTTGATTAATGAAAGGGGCGGTAAAGGTTAAGCGTTGGCTGTCTCCCTTGTTACCGACGGTAATCAATCGATCGCGCACGGTAACGGCTTCTGTCTGGGGAAATAAGGAGGCAGTGTGTCCATCATCTCCCATCCCTAACAAGATAATATCAAGACTGGGAATGTCTTCTTCCCCACATTGGAAAAATTCCCGAATTTCTTGTTCGTGTTTGGCTGCATCTGCTTGCGGATTTTGCCCAGTGGTGGGCATGGGATGAATATTGGAGGGGGGAATCGAAACTTGGTCTAACCAAGCCTCTCGCGCCATTTTTTCGTTGCTATCAGGGTGATCGGAGGGAACATAGCGTTCATCTCCCCAAAAGATCTGGATTTTTTCCCAGGGGAGGGATTCTTGGGCGAGGTTTTCGTAAAGGGGTTTCGGGGTACTACCGCCAGCGAGGGCGATGGTGCATTGATTTCGTTGCGTAATGGCGCTTTTAATTTTTTCCACCATCAATTCACGAGCGCGATCGACTAAACTTTCCTGATCGGGTAAAACTTCTACTGACATAACTGCTCACTAAAGGCTCAACACCAAAATGCTAAAATAAATGTTACTACTGATACCCTTTTCTGACTTATCCCAAAAAAGTTTTAACAGTGGCATAATGTGAATAGACGTAACATTTTTTTACAAAGCTGACCAAGAAACTGATTTTTATCGGTCAGCCTAGCCCAATGTTACTCTGTCTTCATCATTAATTACATTACTTATGCAATCGGTAAGGAGACTCGACGCTCTGTGATCGAACGTTTCAAGCAAAGCCTGAAAAATGACTTAATTGCGGGGTTGCTAGTGGTCATTCCCCTCGCCACTACCATTTGGTTAACCATTACTATTGCCAGTTGGGTAATCAACTTTCTCACCCGCATTCCCAAGCAACTGAACCCTTTTGACAGTTTACATCCCATTTTAACCAACCTTCTCAATATTACCGTTGGTCTGGCAGTTCCTCTGCTATTTATCTTATCTATTGGTTTAATGGCGCGAAATATTGCCGGACGCTGGTTATTAGATGTCGGGGAACAGATTTTACAAGCCATTCCCCTTGCGGGTTCTGTTTATAAAACCCTCAAACAACTTCTCGAAACCCTTTTACAAGACTCGAAAAGTAAATTTCGACGCGTGGTCATGCTGGAATATCCTCGCCCTGGGTTATGGACACTCGCTTTTGTGACGGGAAAAGTTAGCCCTCAGTTCCAATCTCATCTTCCCCAACCCATGTTAAGCTTATTTATTCCTACGACTCCCAACCCCACTACGGGCTGGTATGCTATGGTGCCAGAAGAAGAGGTCATTAATTTAGAAATCTCAGTGGAAGAGGCGTTTAAGGTGCTAATTTCGGCGGGAATTGTTAGCCCCACCGGTTCTCTTGCGCCTAAAGTTCAACCATCACAGAAAGACTATAATCCATCCCCAAATGCTTCTCAATCCACGAGTACGACAGCAATTTCGTCACTGCAAGCAACGTTTCAAGCAAGCCATGAAAATCACAATGGAAGCACTCGCTAATTAATTTTAATTGAGTTTTAGGGCATTAACGGGAACCTCTTCCCAGGAATTAACTGTGCGTAACCTAGCCACCCAACCTTGTTCCTTTTGGCTTTCTGTCAGGTTCTCTTGAAAAGACCGATGACACTCTTGGGCGGCTTGTTCATTACAGGAAGCGATACAGGCATGAATCAAGCCTGAAGGATCCATTTGTTCATTAATCCAAATTATCATCTTTTTTCTCCTCTGCGAGTTGAGCAATGGCACGACCCCTAACGCGACAAGTTCGCCAGTCTGGCAGTACCGTTGCTCCCATTTTCTCATAGAACGCGATCTCCAATAAAATGATTCTCGATCAAGTAAACTGGTTGCGCGATCGCGCTTTAGAATTACTAATCTATCCTAGTGTTTGGGTAGCCCTTGCCCTTGCGTCTCTAACCGCCTTTGCACAGGTAATGATGGGATTAGATTATGATTGGCGACCCCTTCTTTTTGTATTTTTAG
>JBKHER010000164.1:0-6231 GCA_046540715.1 Halothece sp. | reverse complement strand
TAGATTTAGATGGAAAGGGGCTGATATCGGAAAAAAGTGGCAATTTGCAACAGAAAATTGGCTACACCAACCAACTTTTCCTTTAGTTTCGGACTTTTTCTTGAAAAAGCTTGAAAAAAGCAGCAATGACTTTTCTACAAGAAGTAAACTTGATTAATTCGGTCGTAATCAGTACAGTAATGGGTAATAAGGAAATGATCAATAGGGAGGTCTATAACTCCTTCCTTCCGTAGCTATCCTTAAGGGTTAATAAAATTCCGAAAACAATATTCCTTTGACGAAGGTTGTCATGCAACAACTAATTGAAGTTTTAATCGAAAATTATGGATTTGAACTGCAAGGGGAAAACCCTGAAGAACTTGCCGAACGCTGGTTAGAAGATTATGAACCGCGTTGGGTTCGTTTGGCAATTATTGAAGCTCTTTATTTGGGACGGTATAAGGTGTTGTCTGTTGAGCAGATTTTATCTTTGTGGGATCGTCGCGGTCAACCTAAAATTCATTTTACCCATGAGTTTGAACATCTCATCTGTCGTCGCTTACCGAAAGCCTTAAGACAGTTTTCAGAAGAAGCCACGGAAGAAATGACAGGGGTTTCGCCGTCGCCACCGATTGTGGAGTCATCTCCTGTTGAGGAAGACCAAGGAGAGGGGGAAGAAGAAATTGAACCATTTAGTATTGACCGTTTTACGCCGTTATTTGACCGCTCTCACTTTTATTCCAAACTGAAAGCGGTAGCAGATGATCACTCTCATTAACTTGATTAGGTGTTAAGGCGGCGGATTTCGGAATAAAATAAGACCCAGCTTTGTTGATTGGTGTCATGTTCTTCCCACATCGTTCGTAGTCGTAAGTTGGGATGAGCAAACCATAATCGTTCTTTGAGTAAGCTATTGTTAGCCGTTTTGCTCGAAAGGGTTAAGGCTTCATCTTCTGCGATAACAAAATCACCCACCGTAGGAGTTTGATCGCTGTTCATTAATTTTTGCACAAATTGACCTTGTTGCTGATCATCAGGAATGAGAGCAATTAAACTTTCTCCTGTTTCCGTTTCGGCTTGGTTTTCCCAGGTAATTCTTGCACCGGCTAAGGAGAGGGAATTGGGGTTTGATGGGGGATTGATTTGACTAGAAACTTCTTGGCATAAGGCAGCGATCGCGCTATCTTCTCCTCCTAGCAATTCTACCGTTAACTCGGCTTTTGCATTATCCACACTCTTTTGCGCTAAATTATAACGAGTGCGTTGGGTGAACCATTTACCTTCGCTTTTTTCAAAAAAGGTTTTAATATCCATCGTTACTGTCGAATTAAATTAATTTCTGAGTTTTTCTAGAGAAATGGTAGCAGCTTTGCTGACTTGGGGATGGCTATCTTTTTGTAAATAGTTTAAGGCGGAAACACTTTGCTCAGTGGGTAAACTACCGAGGGCTTCTGCTAATCGTTGGCGAACTAACCAGTCTTCTGACTGCACAAACTTTAACATTTCTTCTACGGAATCGGTACTTTTAATTTCCCCTAACGCAGCGATCGCGGCTTGTTGTAACACCACTTCTTTGCTTTTCAGGGCTTCTAGTAGCACCTCTTTTGCCTTCGGATTTTGTAAATTCCCCAAAGACACCGCCGCACTAAAACGCACTAACCAATGAGTATCCTCATAAAACAAGCGTACCAATGGCTCAAAAGCCCGTGCATCTTGGAGATACCCCAAAGCCCCTGCAGCATCAGCACGAATCCCATAATCCTCATCTTCGAGAAATTCTAATAAGAGAGGATAAGACTCAGCAGTTACTTTAATCCCCAAAGCAAACACTGCCATCGAACGAATTTGCAAACTCTCATCATACAAGACTTTTTTAATCAAAGGAACCGCTTGTTCGGGATCAACCTCTCTTAACTGCGCTAAACCCACCATGCGATCGCGCTGATTGGGGCTTTCTAACTGTTGTGACAACTGATCTAAATTAACGTTACTCATTTTTAATTTTTGTAAAACATTTCTAAACTTTCCTGATTACCAACATACCGCCAATGCCAAGGTTCGTAACTCACCCCTTGGGAATTATCTTCAGGAAAAGAAAGTTCAAAGCTATAATGAGCAGCATTTTCTTTTAGCCATTGAAACGCCTCAGTTTTAGCAAAATCCTTTTGAAGATGAGTTGCTGGCATCTTGCCATCCCCAAGATCAATAGCATAACCCGTATGATGTTCACTATACCCCGGCGGCGCACTCACAGTTGCTCTTTCCCGTGCCACTTGTCCGCGTTTAGCTTTAATACCAAAAAAGAGAGATTTTTGCTCTTCCAGAGAACGATATCCCGATAATGGCACTAAAGACACCCCATCTTCTCGCGCCGCTGCTTGCATCTCTATCAAGTTTTCTGCTGCTGGCGTTCTTAATTTAATGCGATCATCTGCGGTGACAGGAGTCAAACTTTCAGCAGGTGCTTCTTCATAGGGAAAATGCCCTAATAAATCTTCTCTCACTTCTTCCTGTTCCTGTTCATTAGCACTCTCTTCAGATTCTTCTGAAATGGTTTCCTCTGTCTCTAAAGCCGAAGAAAAGGTTTCTGCAATCGGTTTCCAGAAATAACCCCCTAAGATCACCATCATTACCGTGAATCCCATTACACCACCCCGCCATAAGGGCTTCCGTTTCCTTTTCTGAACTGGGGTAACGTCCCTAAGGGCTTCTGGAATTTCATCAGGGGACGTTTGATTATTCCTGACAGACAAAGTTTTTCCTCCAGCAATGTGATTACAAGCCTCTAACAGTTTAGCAACGGTTGGCTACTCTTACTCTCATCTTTTTCTGAGAAAGAAAAGCCATTAAACTTAAGTTTTATTGCGATATGTTTATTTTTGCTTTATATTATTAAATAGAAGGTTTAAAAAAGTTTACTTCACTTTGGATAAAGATAAAAATTCGACATCCTACTTAAGTTAGAGATATTGCCAGAAACTAATATAAAATGCCCTAATGGTTATACCATAACGATCCCCCCAACCCCTCCTTACTAAGCGAAGGTGTTACCCTGAGCGGAAGTTGAGCCTGTCGAAACTTGTCGAAGGGGGGGATCTACTGTTGGCTTATCTGTAGGTTGTCGGGACTCCTTTCGGAAGTAAAAAAAACCCTTACTAAGAGGAAACAAAATCTCAAAAAATGCTTCAAAAAACACTTAATTTGTCAACCAAACTTTTTCGGTCTAACCTGAGTGCTAATTATTGGTCACAAGCAGCTTGGACAATTCTCAGAGTTGTTGTGGGCGTAATGATGGTTCACAATGGACTCGATAAATTATCCGACATCGAAAACTTTGCCACAGCTTATGTAGAAGTGATTGGGCTACCTTTTCCCATCTTCTTTACTTACGTTGCGGCTTATACCGAATTAATTGGTGCGCCTCTTGTCGCGATCGGCTTTTTGACACGCCCAGCCGCTTTAGGTTTAGTCGGAGCAATGACTGTTGCTATGTATCACCACATTCTTGTTGCTGGTTTTAGTATTCCCTACCTAGAACTATCAGCCATTTACGCCAGTTGTTTTCTCTTCTTCTTAATCAACGGTCCAGGCTTATTCTCCATCGATAACTTGATCAGCAGTTGGTTAAGCAGTCAATCTGTTTCGCTAGAGCAGCAACCTGAACAGATCCGCCAAGATACTCCACAGGCTACTGACAAAAGCGAAGACAAAGTCATGTCCAAATAAGCTCTAAAAGCTAATTAGACAAAACATGGAGAGTGACTCGGGGTGTCGCTCTCTTTTATTATTTTACCACCTAACCAATAACAAATAACCAATAACAAATAACCAATAACCATAATTACGTATTATTTAAGTGGACTTTAGGTAATTCAATTTGAAACCAAGCCCCACCCGTATCAGGATGATTTTTTGCTTGAATTGTTCCCCCATGAGCGACAATAATCTGTTGGGTAATGGATAATCCCAATCCCGTTCCTGAAGACTGAAATTCGGTATTAGAATTACTATGATTAGTTTCCTCAGTGGCTTCATTGCCTTGATAAAGACGGTCAAAAACTCGTAGCGTATCGGTTTGGGATAAGCCTTCTCCCTGATCGATAATGTTAATTTGTCCCCAGTTATCAGCATTCTCACTGTCAGAATTAGAGGGTAAAAAGACAACTTTAACCCAAATCGTCCCTTGATGCGGACTATGCTTAATGGCATTATCAAAAAGATTGAGAAAAACCTGCATCAAACGGGATTGATCTGCTGTGATCAGTAAAGATTCAGTTCCCTCATAGCTTAACTGTAATTCTTTTTGTTGAGCAATGGGCTGTAGTGTTTTCCATGCTGACTCAATGAGGGATTTTAGGGGGAAAACTTCTAGTTTCAGGTGTTGCTGGGGTCGTTTTTCTAATTGCGAAAGTTCTAACCAATCTTCCACAAGACGAATTAAACGGTTCGTTTCTTGAAGCATTTGTTCTAGCCAACGACTTTCTGGAGGTTGCAGTTGAGATTGTAAGGTTTCTGCAACGAGGCGAATGGAGGTGAGAGGGGTTCTTAATTCATGGGTAAGATCAGAAAAAAGTCGATCTGAACGTTGGGAGAGTTCGACTAAGACTTGTTGATTTTCTAAAAAGACTCCAACTTGTTCATGATCAAGGGGATAACTTGACCCTTTAAGAGGGATAGAAAAATTCTGATTTGACGTTTGAAGGGAAGGATCAGTGGGAACTTCTGTGCTGTAAAAAACCCATTCTTTGGTTTGTGGTTGTTGGGTTTCTCGTGTGTTTTCAATTAGCTGATCAAGTTCATAAGAACGCACTAATTCTAAGAGTAAGCGCACTTGATTGGGTTGCCAGCGATCGAGCTTTAAAAGTTCACGGGCTTTTTGATTACACCATAGTAACTGATTTTGTTCATCAACTTGTAAATAGCCAATGGGCGCAATGGTTAATAATTCCTCCCATCTGTCTAAATTTTCCTGCAATTGGTAGGTTTGACTTTGAATACGGCGAATTTCTCGGCGTAAACGATTCATTAAGGCAAGAGAGACTTGATCGTTTTGATGGGGGGAAATTTCTTGGAGAAGCTGCCACAATTTCGTTTCTAACAAACGTTGTCTAGTCCACCCAATGGTTATCCCTAAACCTAAACCCAGAATAAAAATAAGGACAGTTGTTGCGCTCATGGATTTGATAATAAACGTGCCTTGTGTTTAAGAATAATGATCTCAAATATGAAAGTCACGCCAGAATTGCTATATTTTGATGGAAGTCTCCCATCATTATTTATGTCATTATTAGACACCAATCTAAATAAATGTAAATTTTGTTCCGATGTTTCCCAAGCGGTGGGAGAAGTTCCCATTGGCACTGCTGGGACCTATGATTATTGGTTAGTGGTGGAATTACCACCCCCTTGGTCAGAACTTGCCCTTGATCAAAACGATGCTTTAAAACCCTATTTAGAGCAAATTAAATATTTAGTTTACAAAAAAGGGGTTAAACTGCGTCCTCTCGCGATCGCGCCTGATCCTGATTATTCCCACCCTAGTTACACCCGAGTCTTATTCTACTCTCGTCCCAGTGATTTATTTTCTCACTACCTGCGAGACGAATATTTAATCCCGGAAACGGAATTAGGCAATTTAGCTTCAGCCCTACTTCTCGAACCCGAAAAACTCCCCAATTTTATCCAATATAAACAAGCCAACGATCACCAATCTGATCTTCTCGTTTGCACCCACGGGAATGTTGACGTAGCCTGTTCCCGTTATGGTTATCCCCTTTACAAAAAGTGGCGAGAACAGGCAGATGAGCGCATTTCTAGGGTGTGGCGGTGCAGTCATTTCGGCGGACATCGTTTTGCCCCTACCGCCATTACCCTTCCTGATGGTCGCTATTGGGGACGATTAATCCCAGAGGCGCTGAATTTAATCCTTGATCAACAAGGGGACATCAATCAGATTAAGTCCTATTATCGTGGTTGGACAGGGTTAGATCAATGGTCACAAATTGCCGAACAAGAAATTTGGTTAAATCACGGTTGGGAGTGGTTTCATTATCTCAAAGCTGGGGAAGTCCTTGAAGCTGATGAAACCGATCAAAAATGGGCAACTGTTCAGATTCGTTATGCCCATGGTACAGATCAGGGGAAGTATCAAGTTAAAATTGAAAGCACTGGCTCGCTGGAAACGGCAGCGGAATCAGGTTCTCCCCCTCATCTTGCTAGGGTGCAACAGTATCAAGTTACAGAGATCAAATA
>JBKHER010000163.1:0-6282 GCA_046540715.1 Halothece sp. | reverse complement strand
TCAATGACCAATGACTAATAACAAATAACGAAATTTACTTATCGAAAGCCACTTTGAATATAGAGGGCTTCTGCGACTCGTTTCAGACGACGCAGTTGGGCTGACATTTCTTGTTCGGTAGAACGAGCAGCAAAAACTTCAAACCCAACTTTGACAACGGGATTGGGAATTTTAAACTCAAAGCGATTAATGAGTTTGGTTCCCTCCTCATTGGGCTGACATTCCCAGCGATCGCGCCCTTTAAAGAATCCAACAAATTCCCACACAATTAGCCCTGGTTCTCGTTCTACCACGGTATTTTTAAGTTTCGGTTGGATGCCACCGGGCAGATCAATAATAAAGCGACTGCGACTGCCTAAGCTAGTATCCCATTCTCCAATGGGTTCACAACGTAAACGTGGATTGAGCCAACGGTGCATTAAAGCGCGATCGCTGATACACTGTTCTACTATCGTGGCACTAGTGTTAATCTGAATGGATTGTTCAAATACTTTGTAGTCTTTCATTAATCGCAATTACTTAATTTTTTCTTTCCCCGCTTCATATCCCTTAGGAACAACATAAAGAAAGAGCCACCACCAAGCTAAAATGGCAATGATAACAGGAACAGTGAGCCACCAAAGATGGGTAACTAGCCATGTGAGCGTGGGGAGAACAATTCCTGTTAGGATAATTGACCAGGGTTGACACCACCAGGGTTTTTCGTCCCAAATCGACGGAGTAGAATTTTCCTGTGTTGTTTTCATCATCATCAATAATTAATTAATTGCTTATGTTACCGCAAGAGCGTCTGATTGTTCCTTTAGATGTTCCTGATTTAGAAAGCGCGATCGCGCAGGTTGAAGCCCTTCCTGATGTAACTTTTTGGAAGGTCGGATTAGAATTATTTGTCAGTGCCGGCCCCCCAATTTTAGATTACCTTAAACAACACAATAAACGCATTTTTTTAGATCTCAAATTCCATGATATCCCAAATACCGTAGCCGGTGCTTGTCGGGCAGCCATCAAATATAAGGTAGATTTGCTAACAATTCATGCAACAGTAGGAAAAGAAGCCCTACAAGCGGCTGTCGGCACAAAACAAGCCTCAACCGCCCCGCCCAAATTACTTGCCATCACCCTTTTAACGAGTATTAGTGACCACGCTTTAGCCTTTGATTTACAAGTTCCTATTGAACTGTCAGAATACACCTTAAAAATGGCAATGTTAGCCCAAGAAAGTGGCTTAGATGGCGCAGTATGTTCTCCTCAAGAAGTGACGAAATTAAGAGAAGTTTGTGGCGATAACTTTTGGTTAATTTGTCCAGGAGTGCGTCCAACTTTTGCGGATAATGGGGATCAAAAACGAGTGATGACTCCAAAACAAGCCCTCAATGCTGGCGCTGATTATTTAGTAATTGGTCGTCCGATTACGCAGTCAGAAACCCCACAAATTACTTGGCAAAAAATCTGTAAAGAAATTATGGAATAATCAATCATGAAAAGTTTACTAATCGGGAGCGCGATCGCGCTATTATTTTCCCAAGCAGCGATCGCGCAATCAAGTTGCCCATCAAATATCAATACTTTAGCTGAAAACTTGTTAGAAGACGTACCCAATTATGCCAACCGCATTATTCAACGGACAAAATCCCCCTCTCGTAGTCAAACTAATTCCACCTACTTTATTATAGCAGGAAATCTCAACTCTAACCCCTTAGAAAAAGAAATAAAAGGAGATTATACTCCTGCTTTTCCTAACAGCCAAAAAGACAACGTAGAACAAATATTTTTCACTACGCTAGAACGTAAATATCAAGCAACAGAAGTGCATTCCGTCCAAAATTATCACTGGTTATTTTTAACCGAAACCCCAAAAGGTTGGTATATGGCAACGCTTTATTCTCGCTTTGGAGTTATTGATAAAAATCATCCCCCAACTCCTCCCAAAGAAACCAGCGAGGGAATTCTAGGACAAGCCATTCAAATTTGGTTGCGAGATTGTCGTGCTAAGAATTAATTTTAAGCTAAAATTGTGCTTCCCATTAGCTTTAAATAACGTCGTTCTAATTCCTCTTTTAATAACGGATAATCCTCTAAATTTTGATCCACAAAAACTAATTTCTCCGCCGCCTCTCTAGCTAAAACCAACACCTCTTGATCTTCAACTAAACTAGCTAAAGCAAAATCAGGAAGTCCAGATTGACGCTTCCCTAACACTTCTCCAGGGCCACGAAAACGCATATCCATTTCCGAGATAAAAAAGCCATCTCTAGATTGTTCTAAAACCCCTAATCGTTGTTTCGCAGTATCCGTTTTAGACCCACTAATTAACAGACAATAAGACTTATCTTCTCCTCGTCCCACTCGTCCGCGTAATTGGTGCAATTGGGATAACCCAAACCGTTCTGCATTTTCAATTAACATCACCGTCGCATTAGGAACATCAACACCTACTTCAATCACCGTTGTGGAAACAATAATTTGCGTTTCATTATCTCGAAAAGCGGTTAACGCCTCATCTTTTTCTTGAGAACTCATGCGCCCATGTAATAATCCCACATTAAACTCAGGAAATACACTTTCTTGTAATCTTTCTTGTTCCTCAATTGCCGAACGAACATCCAATTTTTCTGATTCTTCCACTAAGGGGAGAACAATATAAGCCTGTCTGCCTTGGGCAATTTCACGGCGGATTAATTCATAGGCTTGACGACGTTCTTTTCCTTGTAAAACGGTGGTTTGAATTTCCTGTCGTCCGGGGGGCAACTCATCAATTTGCGACACATCTAAATCCCCATGTAGAGTTAATGCGAGAGTTCGAGGAATGGGGGTTGCCGTCATACTTAAAACATGAGGAGAATGACCTTTATCTAATAACCGCGCCCGTTGTTGGACTCCAAACCGATGTTGTTCATCAATGACCACTAAGCCTAAGCGTTGAAAATTGACGGTATCTTGAATTAAAGCATGAGTTCCCACTAATAGCGGTAATTCTCCCGTTTCCAGTTGCTGATGAATCTCTCGTCGTTTCGCCGTTTTCGTTGACCCAGTCAGCAGTTCTACAGGCAAATGTAATAAGTTAAACCATTCCACTAATTTGCGATAATGTTGTTCAGCGAGGACTTCTGTGGGGGCCATTAACGCCGCTTGATACCCCGACTGAATCGCAGCGAGAATAGCAAACACAGCGACAACAGTTTTCCCTGACCCCACATCCCCTTGTACCAGTCGATTCATAGGGGTTTCAGAATTTAAGTCTTGTAGAATGTCACTTACCACCCGTTGCTGGGCATTGGTTAAAGAGAAGGGAAGGAGTTGCTTAAACTGATCAATGAGTTTTCCTGTCGGGTTGAGAATGGCACTTTGCTGCGTTGCTTTTTGCTGTTGACGACGAGTGAGAAACCCTAGTTGTAAGAAGAAAAATTCATCAAAAATCAGTCTGCGTCTGGCGTTAGCGAGGGTTTCATGGTCTGGGGGAAAATGAAGATTAGTGACAGCTTCCGGAAGGGAGGGAAAGCCATATTGTTCACGGAGAGGAGTTGGTAAGGGGTCTTGTAGTTTTTTCGCTGCGGGTAAAACCGTAATCACGGCTTTGCGAATAACATCGGCCGACACGCCTTCGGTAAGAGGATAAACAGGTAAGACTCTCCCAATATTGACCGATTCAATTTCACCCCCAGGAGAATCTAAGAGTTCAATTTCTGGGTTATCAAGGGTAATCCCATATTTATTCTTTTTCACCAGTCCTGAGGCTGCCACGATCGCGCTTTTAGGGTACAATCGTTTTTGTTTCTCTTGCCAACCGCGATGGGCAAACCGAGTTCCCGCAAAAAAGCGACTAAGTTTAACTTCTCCAGTGCGGTCTTTAACCACCAGTTGAAATATAGTGAGTTTCTTATTTTTCGGACTGGTAAAGCAGTTACAACTTTTGACAGTGCCAACAATGGTAACAGTTTCCCCTGCTACTAAGTCAGCAATATTGACTTGTTGAGCATAATCAATATGTTCTCGGGGATAATAGAATAAAACATCCCGAACCGTTTCTAAACCAAGACGATATAAACTATTACTGCGGCTGCGACCAATCCCTGGAACATCTCTTAGCAGTTGATCTAAATCTAGGTTCGCTTCTGTACTGGCAACAGGGCTTTTTGTAGTAAGGGGTTTCCGTTGAGAGGTGGGAGTGTCTGTTTTCCCTTCTTGAACTTCTTTGAGGAGACGACTGGCTTTGACAATGAGTTGCTGGCGTTCAGTAACGGTTTTTTCCCCATAATTAGAAAATTCCATGGCTAAATGTCGCCACCGCTTTTCTTGTTCGAGAGTGGTTTGAGGCGGCACTTTACCAAAAGTTAAACAAAAAAATTCGCTAAAGCGATACTGGTTTCCGACGATATCAGAATAGCCATTTTTCGCTTCCACAGCGAGGGCTTTATGGAGACGTTCCCAGTTGAGAGTCTGATCATCTGTCATGAGTTACGAGGCATTGAGTTGGCGACTAAAGGCTTGATACTCTAGAGAATTTAATCCCTGTTGCAAGGTTTGAATCACTTGTTGTTTATCCTCAGTTAATAAAGCCGTAACGGCTAACCACAGTCCTGGAAAAACCTGTGACCGAATCACCCCTTGCTCATCTTGTTCTAAGGGAACATATTTGTCATTGTACAAATAAAACCAATCTAGCTTTTGATCGAGAACTTGCCAAACTAGGTATTCTTTCACTCCATTCCGTTGATAAGCATCTTTTTGATCATAAAGATCAATCGCCGCAGAACTCCCTGCAATTTCCACAATTAATTCTGGCGCACCTTCGATATAGTCATCATCACTAATTTTAGTTTGTCCATTAGCTGCAGAATCGAGTAAGAGAACAGCATCAGGTTGCGGTTCATTTTTATCATCAAGCCGTACGGTTGGGTTATCGCCTATTTCGACTTTGGGAGTCGTTAACCAATAGCTAGATAACCAAGCCATAATCAAGGCATGGGGTTGAGCATGGCTTTTAAATCTTAACGCTGCCGACATATAAACCACCCCTTCAATTAATTCTGCTTGTTTTGGCTGGGGAGAGAGGGCTTGACAGCGTTGTTCAAATTCTTCACGAGAGAGATGATCGCCATTTTCCAGTAATGTTTGTAAGAACATGATTATGGCATTGGTGGAGAGCTATTCTAATGGTAACCAATCAAAAAATAAGTTCTTTGCCTAGCTAAACTGCTATAAAATCCAAATCTTATTGGTTGCGTTAATATAGTTGAGCGTAGGAAGGTAACTAGAATTTCTTCAGACGGTTAGATAATTAATCTTCATGCCAACTGCTACGCCAGGCAAGTTCGGCTTGCGCGATCGCGCGTTCGTTGGTTAATCTATTATACTGTTCTTGTACCTTCTGTAACTGTTGTTGAATCGTTCTAATTTCACGGCGTTTGGTATTTAAGCTCGGAGCAGCAAATTCTAATTCTCCGACTCGCAACCGTACCACGGCTAACTGCATTACCTCATTATTATTATTTTTTCTCGATTGTTGATCTTTATTTTTTCGTTCCACTTCTAACATTAAATGTAGAACACCAGGAGCGCGATTACTAATCGAACCAGCATCCTCTGTTTGCAAAGCTGCCTCAATCATTTCTTGAGGCAATTCCTGTGGTAAAATTCCCATGTTTTGCAATAGAGTATTGGCTTGACTAGACACTGTTGCTAAAATCATGGCTATTGCCTCTTCTTGTAAATTTGACCATGCCATGAGATTATCGGGGTTTAATTCTTGATTTTGAGAGGTTTCTTGTTCTTCATGGGACGCAGCTTGTTTAATTACCTTTCCCTCCGAAAAAGTTTCCCATTGTTCAGAAAAGATATTCGGTGATGAAGATTCTTCTTCTAGTTCATCCTCGTCGTGATCACTATCCTCCTCAAGATGCATCATTTGTAGTAAATCTCCTCCCTATTTTAAATTCTCAGTTGCGGTTTTTCCTAATTTCCGAATATTTTGTTGTAACTCTTGCTGTTGAGACAAAGATAAACTTAAAAACCCTTGGGGATATTCTTGAGTGCAAATTTGATAAACTGAGAATATAAGTTGCTGTTTTAGCGTCTCCCCTAAAATTTCTGTATAATTTTTATAAGCAGTTTCTAAACGATCTGAAATTTCTTGTACTTGTTGCTGCAGTTTTTCAATATCGTTTTCAATTAAATTAATGTCTCTAGCCATATTAATAACGAGTTAGTGATGATTTCACAAATGATATAGCAATTTGATCTAGTTGGAAAAAGTCCCCCCTAAATCCCCCCTACCCCCACTTA
>JBKHER010000162.1:0-6321 GCA_046540715.1 Halothece sp. | reverse complement strand
TCAATCGCCACCACCGCAACAACACTATAGTGACAGTGCTTTAGGTTTAGTCGCTCCATCTTCAGACAATTGATTCGGATCGAGTAACACCTTAGGATCATCGTCTAAATGATTTAAAGTATAGAGGACACTTTGATTTTGCAAACCATCATTTTTAAAGTAAAAATACCGTCCTCCCTTTTTAATAGGAATACCATATTTTTCATAATCCCAAAGTTCCGTTAATCGTTTGTTAATGGCTTTGCATTCAGGGAGTTCTTCTAAAAAGCGAAAAGTAACTTCATTTTGTGCTTTAATCCAAGTCCTTGTTTCCTCGGAATCAGGATTTTCTAACCAGCGATAGGGATCTTTAACTTCTACTCCATGATAATTATCAACTTGTTCGACTTGTGCCGTTTTTGGGTATTGCAAAGACATGATTTTATTATTAACAATTAAGAGCATTTTAAGAACAGGAATACTGAGCCGAATTTATTTTAACAGAACTGCCCTTTAACTGTTACCCTAACAGGGTGAGAAAAGTTCGGTAGGAGCATAATTATCGCTCTGGAGTTGGAACTTAAGGCGGTTACATCGTTTTCTAAGAATTCATGCTACAGTAGGGGGTAATCAGTGACCAATTCCCCCTTAACTGTCACAATAGTTTCCAAAAATGGTATAAGTTTGTTGTTGTTTTAATTCATCTTCTAAATGTGTCAAAAATGGTAAAGTTAGAGTTATTGGAAATTGATAATTTTAACCGTAGGCTGGAGATTATCTTGATAGGTTATGGCTTTCTTTTCAATCTGTTCAAGTTGTCCTAATGCTAACCCACAAGGGCGACCATACTTCGCTTTGACTCTCTCGCTGCCTGAATTAAGAGCAAGGCGCGATCGCGCAACAAAATCCTCCAAAGGATAAGTTTCACCCGCTTGGAAGTATTTTTTAATTACGGCTGAGGGAGAATAGCAGAGTTCCGTTGAACCATCAGGCCAAGCAACTTTAAAGTGAACTTCAGGCATAATTTTAATCTCCTGTAAATCCCGTCAGTGGTTGTTGATTTAAGTCTCAAAGGTGAGCAATTCTTCCCCTAATTATAGCCTGAAAACGCGTTTGCGCATTTATAAGAAAGGCGACCGCAAGAAGAAAGACGATAAAATTAGCCTGGATTGGCTCGAAAAACTTGATTTGCAGTTTGCTTAAAAGCCGTAAAAGTTGGGGAAATAATCCGCTCATCATCCCGAAATTGCTGGATTTGGTACTCCCCTTCAATTAATTGATAAATTGAAAAGGTTGGCTTTTTGGGAGTGCCTAAAAAATTGCGTCCCCCCAAAGCCGCATAATCAACAATCCAGTATTCAGTAATTCCTAATTCTTCGTAATCGGCTCGTTTTTTGAAGTAGTCATCGCGCCAATTTGTACTCACTACCTCTACTATTAGCTTTACTGATTCCGCCTTTTCAATGATTGATTCGCTTTCCCAACGAGGTTCAGCAGTGATCGCGTTTTGATCAATAACAACAATATCAGGCTCATAGCCTGATTTGCCGTTACTTGATTTGACAATTGACTCCCTTGGAATTGTCCATTTTCCCCGTTGGTTCATTTCCATAATCGTTAGGATTAATTCCTCCATAAGAAATCCTGTTACGATCGAGTGTTTTCCTTTGGGTTTTGGCATTTCCACAACAATTCCATCATGAAGTTCATAGCGTTCGCCTCGGTTAAGATATTGGGCATTAAACTCATCAAAAGTAATTTTTTTTGCTAAGGTTTGAGTCATAATTCCTGTTGCTTTTTCTTGAATAACGAAGTAATCCCGTTTCTAATAAGTCCTGCTACAGTAGGAGGCTAATCAGTGACCAGTTCCCCCTTAACTGTCACAATAGTTTCCAAAAATGGTATAAGTTTGTTGTTGCTTTTTGACTCTTTCACTCCCTGAGTTAAGGGCAAGGCGCGATCGCGCAACAAAATCCTCTAGGGGATAACTTTCACCCACTTGGAAGTATTTTTTAATTACGGCTGAGGGAGAATAGCAGAGTTCCGTTGAACCGTCGGGCCAAGCAATTTTAAAGTAAACTTCAGGCATAATTTTAAATTCCTTTAAATCCCGTTAGTGGTTGCTGATTTAAGTCCCAAAAGGGGAGCAATTCTTCTCCTAATTGTAGCCTGAAAACAGGATCGCGCGTTACTTCCCCGACGACGGTAGCGGCTAAATTGGCGTGTTGAAAATGAGATAAAACCGAATCAACAGAATGAGGACGAATACTGAGAATAAAGCCATAACTGGGGAAACTCAATAACCATTGTTTTAAGGAGAGTTGAGAAGGGCAAGGAATGGCATCAAGATTAAGGGTGGCCCCACAGTTAGACGTTTCTAATAACATTAAAGTCGTGCCAATAATTCCCCCCATACTAATATCTTTCCCTGCATCACAGAGTCCCTTTTCTGCTAGGGTGGGTAATAATTCAAGATGGGCTTGTAAAACGTTGGGATCTGCTTTTGTTGCAGCATCCCAGCAAAAAGAGAACTGCGGATGAGGGTTTCCTGCTAAATTAGCCACAAGAATTAATTGATCCCCTGCTTGTGCCTGAAAACTACTAATTAACTGCTTTGCCTTCCCTAAAATGGCAACACTTAGGGCATTGTAATTACTGTGACAATTGGTGTGTCCGCCGACAATAGGAACTTGAAACACCTTAGATGCGCTCATCATCCCTTCCCAAAGCGATTGGGCATTTTTGACCGACTGACTCCAGAGAGTATCAACCACGGCTAAAGGTCGCCCGCCCATGGCATAAATATCGCTAATATTAACGAGAACCCCACACCAGCCAGCAAACCAAGGATTTTCTGTGACTAAACTGGGGGCAATCCCTTCTGCTGCTAAGAGTAAGTATTCTTCCCCCTCGGGAATAGCAGCACAGTCATCCCCTAGTAGAATTTCTGTTTTCTCAGGGAAATAGTGGGAGGCAACTTGAATCTCTTGTTTCTGCTGAATACTTAAGGTTTGTTGTAACTTGGCAATTAAATCAGCTAGCATGAGAGAGAATTGGAGCGGAAATCTCTTGGGGCGGATAGAAATTAAGGTCGGCTTCCATGAGATGGTGAGGGCGATCGCGAATGATTATTTCTTCCAAGGAGTCCCAATGCTGACGTTGGAAAAAGCGGACATTTTGCTTCTGTACGGTTGCTAAAAAACGCTTGCATCCCCACGTATGGGCAGTGGTAACCGCTTTGTCAATTAATCCTTTGCCAATGCGCCCCACTCGGCGATAATCCGGATGAACCCCTAACCGTCCGCCATACCAAATCCGGGGTTGCGATTCATAGATTCTAACTACTCCTACCACTAAGTTTGAAGCTTCGGTATCAAGGGCAACAATCGGGTGCGCGATCGCGTCAGTCTCATCTTGATCATGATCGGAAAATAATCCCTGTTCTTGGCAAAAAATCCTTTGACGCAGAGCAAAATAGGCTTCAATCTCGGTTGCTGACTGGGCTAATTGAAAACAGTAACGACAGTTTGACATCTTTCTCTCTTAATTTTCAAAAGTCGATAAAGCTGAACAAGCGCCACATTTGGCACATCCTGCTTTTAGGTTCGCTGAGGACATTCCTGCTTGTTTGAGCAGTTGCCCCACTTCTTGATACAAGGCATACATAAACGCTGTATCAGGGGCGCGATAATCAGCTAAAGGCGTATTGGAAATCGGAACAAATGGCACTACAAAGGGATAAACCCCCAAATCAATCAATTTCTCGCAAGCCATGACGAGGGTTTCCAAACTATCACCTAATCCCGCTAACAGGTAGGTACTCACTTCCCCCCAACCGAAGACATTCACCGCTGCAGCAAAGGCTTGGTAATAATAAGAAACCGGCACTTCTGCTTTCCCGGGCATAATTTTTGTCCGTACTTCCGGATCAACTGCTTCTAGGTGCATTCCTAAACTATCAATCCCAGCTGCTTTCATGGTGTCAAACCAAGCAAAATCATCAGGGGGTTCACATTGCGCTTGAATGGGAAGATTAACTTGGGCTTTAATGGCTTTGGCACATTCGGTGAGGTAAGCTGCACCGCGATCGCGCTTATTGGGGGTTCCTGTGGTCATAATCATTTGTTTGACCCCATCTAAATGTACGGCAGCCGCAGCAACTTCTGCTAACTGTTCGGGGGTTTTTTGGGCAATGGTGCGATCGGCTTCTAAAGAGCGTTCAATGGCACAAAACTGGCACGCCGTCGCCTGATCCCGATAGCGCATACAAGTTTGTAAAACCGTGGTGGCTAAGACATCCTGACTATGTAAGAGGGCAATTTTCCAATAGGGAATCCCCTCAGCTGTAGTTAACTGATAGAACTGGGGAGAGTGGGGTAAAGAAATAGGCGCGATCGCGTCTTGGTTACGGTATAGATAGGCCCTTGCTTCGTCTTCAATTTGGACGGTATAGGGAGACTGGGTAGCAGTGGTATTATAAACAGGAACCATGACCGTTGTTCCTTCTACAGTAATAGCGCGATGATCGGAAGGCCCCGCACCGCCTTTACGTCCAGGATTACTAGCAGAATAATCCTGTAATTGTAAGCCTTGAGACTGTAATTCTGTAATTAAACGTTGCTTATTCATTCTAAAATTGGTAAACCTTCTAAACAGTTGATTGCACAGGTTCTGATGATTCTTCTGAGGATTCTACTTGCGGAGAAACCATTTCTAGTTCACTGTTTTCTGGAGGGGTAGCAATAGATTCAAGCGTTGACCATTGGCGATTATTGAGTTGTAATTGAAACAAATCAGGTCGCGCGTAATGTCCCACCGAATCCATCATCCGTTTTCGTTTGGTAATCAGGGATAAATCTAAATCCGCGATCGCGCAATCTTCTCCTTCTGTAATTGGGTCACACAAAGGCTTTCCTTCCGGGCTAATAATTGCCGTATAACAACCCCCACTTAACGCTTTTTGTAATTTCTCATCGGTTGTAATTTGATCTTTTTGTTCAGAGGTTAGCCAACCCGTGGCATTAACCACAAAACATCCCGACTCTAGGGCATGATGACGCATGGTCACTTCCATTTGATCAGCAAAAATTTGTCCCACCATCGATCCCGGAAACTGACCACAATGAATTTGTTCATGTTGCGCCATCAAGGTATAACGAGCCAAGGGGTTATAATGTTCCCAACAGGCTAATGCCCCAATGCGACCAACGGCAGTTCCGGCAACAGTTAAGCCAGCCCCATCCCCTTGTCCCCAAATCATTCGTTCATGGTAAGTCGGGGTAATTTTACGGCGTTTGAGTAATAGTTTCCCATCCGTATCAAAAACCAGTTGGGTGTTGTAAAGCGTCCCTTCCTCTCGTTCATTTACTCCCAACACCACGACCATTTCGTGAGAACGGGCAACCCCACTAATGGTATTAATAACTTCCCCCGGAATGGTTACTGCTTCTTGATATAAATGTAAATGTTCTTTTCCTATTAATACCGGTGGTTTAATAAAAGAAAAGTAGGGATAGTAGGGAATAAAAGTTTCGGGAAAAACAATTAGTTGTACTCCCTCTTTCGCCACTTGACGAATTGTATCTAATACTTTTTGTGTTGTTCCTTCACAACTATATAAAACGGGACTAATTTGGGCTGCAGCAGCCCGAATTACGGTTGAGTCATTCATATTTGTACCAACTTCTTTGTGTGGGATAGAGTCATTTATTAACTTGATGTCTATCCCTTTTTTATTACATGGTCCAAGTATCGAGAATAAATGCGCCTTCTTTACGGTGCATTAAAATCATATCCAGAACATCTAACGGATTAATGGCGCGAATTCCCGGAATTAAAGAGGGTTCACCATGACCATAAAGGGCTTGTAAGGCAAAGCGACAGGCATAAACTTTTCCCCCCTCCTCCATAATTTTTTCTAAGCGTTGATTGAGGGCTTGATGTCCAGGGAAGGCTTCATCTCCTAATTTAGGAAAGCCTCGTTGTACCCCTAAAGTAACCCCTGGCCCATATAAAAGCACCGAGGTATCAAAGCCTTTTTTCATTAAACGACTCGCTTGTAATAAATTGACTAAACCAATTGACCCTTCAAAAGCAACAGTATGAAAGGTGACAAGGGCTTTTTCTCCCGGTTCGGCTTGAACATCAGGAAATACTTTTTCTTCATAATCAACTAAAAAATCACCCGTTTGATGAGCGGCTTGGGTTACTTCCGGCATGGACTAAATTCCTTAAAAATAAATTTCAATTTGATTCATAGTGTAAAAGTAAGTTTGGTAAGTCTATGTATCATTAATGACAAAATACTGGTTTCTATTGAAAGCAACAGGGAGAGATAAACTG
>JBKHER010000161.1:0-6405 GCA_046540715.1 Halothece sp. | reverse complement strand
ATAACCAATAACGAATAACAAATAACCAATAATGAATCATGGATGCAGAAACACAAGCCAGACAGGATTTTCTTGAAGAAGCCATTGAATATTGCGACCAGTTAGAGTCTGCTTTATTAGGAATGGCAGAGGCGGGAGTTGACTTACAAAAATTTGATGAAGCTGCCCGCGCCGCTCATTCTATGAAAGGGGGAGGAGCGATGATGGGTTTTAATGCCCTCAGTCGGATGGCTCACTCCCTAGAAGACTATTTAAAAATTATCCAAGCTCGGTTGCAAGAGTTAGCAATAGATACAGAATTGGAAACGCTTTTATTAAGAAGTGTAGATTGTTTACGGGCAATTGGGCAAGAATATCGCGCGGGAAAAGAACCGCAACAGAAATGGTTAGAGCAACAAACTCGTGCCATTTTTGATCCCTTAAAAGAACGCTTAGGAGAACTCACCGAAGCCGATGAAACCGCCCTTTTATCGAAAGAGGAAGACAGTGATGTTGCTGCTCTTTTGTTTGGGAGTGGGGTAGAAGAATGCCTACAACGCTTAAAATCCCAGTTGGAGATTCTTTTTCCCGAGGAAATTCCCCAAGAGTTGAAAAATACCGCTGATGAGTTAGCCGATTTTGGGCGCATGATTGAGTGTGAGCGGTTTGTAAATTTCTGTCAGTCGGTGAAGCAGGAATTAGAGAATCTGTCTGAAAATGAGGTCAAATCTTTTGCTCAAAGCGCGATCGCGCAGTGGGAACGCTCTCAAGCTCTCATTCAATTAGGGCGTTATGAGAATCTTCCTCAAACTGTAGATACCAGTGATGTCACCGCAGAAGAGGAAAATTGGGATGATCTAGAAATTCCTGATCTCGATGAGTTTGAAGACTTTGAGGAATTTAGCACTGATCTTGAGATTCCCTCTGAACCAGAAGCAAGGGAAGAAGAAACCCTTTCTGTTACAGAAGAAGCAGAACCAATTGCTGTTCCCGCTAACCTAGAAGAAACGCCTGTAGAAACTAAACCAGAAGAAACCACCGTTCGGGTTTCCGTTAATCAACTCTCTCGTATTAATACCCTTTTTAGCCGCCTAATTTTAGAGCGGGAAATGCTCAACTCCCGAGTGAAACAACTGGAAGAATTTGTCAGCCTTAGTAAATCGCGAACCCAACAATTAGAAACAGCGAACCGACAACTGCGGAAATGGTATGACCAACTGAACGCGGAAGGGACAACGGTTTCTAATCAATTGCAAACGGCAAATTTGTCCAATAATGGGGACTTTGACACCCTCGAAATGGATCGCTATAGCGATTTGCACCTCCTCTTCCAAGAACAAATTGAAACCATTGTGCAGCTACAAGAGGTTACCAGTGATATTGAAGTGAGTTCCCGTGATGTCAAGCAAGCCATGGGGGAACTGAATTACACCACCAGTGATTTGCAACGAGACATTACTCGCGTCCAAACTCGTCCCTTTATTGAGGCGGTGAGGAGTTTTCGGCGAGTGGTGAGAGATTTATCGGTGCAGTACAATAAGCCTGTTGCCATTGAAATTCAAGGGGAAAATACCCTAATCGATCGCGCTGCCATGGAAGCCCTCTCCGCCCCCCTGAATCATCTCTTTCGTAATGCCTTTGATCACGGCATTGAAGACACAGAAACCCGAGTCGCCCGAGGAAAACCCAAACAAGGCAAAATTACTCTCAGGGCAATTAATCAGGGAAATCAAAGCACCGTGACTATCTCTGACGATGGTGGCGGGATTAATGCGGAAAAAATTAAAGCAAAATTACAAGAGGCTGGCGCTACCCCAGAAGATATCGCTCAACTCAGTGAGCAAGACATTTTACAAGCCATTTTTGAGCCAGGCTTCTCCACCGCCGAACAAGTCACCGAACTATCGGGACGGGGGGTGGGCATGGATGTCGTCCGCACCAACCTAGACAAAATTCGCGGTGATATTCATGTTGATACAAAACTAGGAGAAGGGACAACGTTTACCATTACTTTTCCTCTCTCACTATCCATTGCCCGAGTCGTCATTGTCGAAAGCGAAGGGTTAGTCTTTGCGATTCCCGTAGAAGCTGTTAAAGCCTTTGCACGCTGGGATCATTCCCAACAGGAATCAGGGACTTTAAATTGGAACGGGATGGAAGTTTCGGTAGTGAGCCTGAAGCCTTGGTCAAAATTTAACCGCCCCAGGAAAACTTTTGAAATGAGTGGCGCTCCTACCTTAGATCGCCCAACGGCTCTAATTGTCAATGATCATGGCACTTTTAAGGGCTTACGAGTCGATCGGTTTTGGCAAGAACAAGAAGTCGCCCTCCGCAGTGTGGATAGCCCCATTCCACTTCCACCCGGGGTTACAGGTGCAACCGTTTTAGGGGATGGTCGTCCCATTCCTCTGGTTGATCCCATTCCCCTGTTAGCTTGGTTACAGCAACCAACGAGCGCAGAAGGTTCTCAAGCACTTGAAAATAATAAGCAAACCCAGACCGACAATACGATTCTAATTATTGATGATTCAATTCATGTGCGTCGCTATCTGGCTATGGCGTTAGAAAAAGCTGGCTATCAAGTGGAACAAGCTAAAGATGGACAGGAAGCTGTGGATAAAATCAAAAGTGGCTTACCCGTACAAGCAGCGATTTGTGATCTTGAAATGCCTCGCTTAGATGGCTATGGAGTTCTCTCTGAAATTAAAGAAGACCCCAACTATAAACATCTTCCGATCGCGATGTTAACCTCTCGTGGCAATGAAAAACACCGCCAGTTGGCGATGAAGCTAGGGGCATTTGCCTATTTCTCTAAGCCCTATAATGAGCAAGAATTGTTCAGTACCCTACAAAACATGGTAAACAAATAACTAATAACGAATAACGCGCAATTCCCTGAGCGGGGGATGAGCTTAAAGCGTCTCTAAATACCCCAATAAATCCGACATATCTTGGGGTTCTGGTTGAAATTTGGGCATGGGAGGTGTATCACCACTTGTTACTTGATTAATTAAATTTAACTGAGATTTGCGTTCTGAAATATTGTGAAGACTCGGTCCAACATTCCCATCAGCTTTTATCCCATGACAGCCTGCACAATTAATTTGAAAAATCGCTTCCCCCCGTTCTGGATCACTTGGTGCAGATAATACTTCTTGAATATAAGGATCAGAAACTCGATAGAGGTACACGCCAACCACAACAACACCGACAAGCAGCAATGCACTAATTGCGATGATTGTCAGCTGCTTCACCACTGCTGTTACTGGTTTAGCCGCTTGATCTGCCACGATCCTGTTTGTACTCTCCACGTTAAATTAAGTTTGTTAAATACTTCTAACTAAATATTACCGTTAATTTCGTTTCTTGTGTTGTGCTTAATTTTATCCGTGGTTGCGTTAATCTGGAAACAATTGATATGAGAACGCTATCTAGCCTATAATCTCAGAGGAGAAAATGTCAAAATGTAAAAGATCACTTTAATATTCCTTAGGAGCAACCTACTATGATTGAACCACTATTGCTTGGAATCGTCTTGGGCTTAATTTTTGTCACCTTAGCTGGCTTATTCTTTGCTGCTTATATGCAGTACAGACGTACCAGCTAGTTGCAATCGGTGAGGGGGAATGGGGGATTACCATACAGGATTGATGGTTGGTAGGAATCTTTCGAGGGGATGAGGCTAAAATCTTACTTAAAGGGGAATAATAGCATGGAAGTGTAAATATTTTATAAAAAACCCTGTCTTAGTAAAATAAGTTTATATTTTAATGAGTCATTCCCCAGACACGATAAAGAGAAAACCAGACACGATTCTTGTAGTTGATGATTCCCCAGATAATGTTTTACTGGTACAAAGTATTCTAGAGGAAGAAGGATACGAGATTGATTTTGCCGAAGAAGGTCAAACCGCGATTGAAAAGGTCAATGCACATCCTCCTCAACTCATTCTTCTCGATGTGATGATGCCGGGGATGGATGGGTTTGAAGTTACTGAACGTCTCCGCAATCAAGAAGATTTACCGTTTATTCCGATTTTGCTAATTACTGCCTATGATCAGCCTAGTGTTGCTAAAGGTTTAGACAGTGGCGCAGATGACTTTATCCGCAAACCTGTAGAATTAGAAGAGTTATTGGCGCGAGTCCGATCGCTGCTTCGTCTCAAGCATAGTGTGGATGAAAGAGACGAAATTGCACGTCAACGGGCAGATTTTGTGTCCCGTCTTACCCATGACTTGCGAACTCCCCTAGTGGCAGCCGATCGAATGCTGACTTTATTTCAACAAGGGGCGTTAGGAGAAATGTCGGAACCGATGGCGGAAGCGGTGGCGACAATGAGTCGCAGTAATCGGAATTTACTGGATATGGTGAATACGTTACTAGAAGTTTATCGCTTTGAAGCCGGACGGAAAGTATTAAATTTTGCCCCTGTTGATATTACTGAAATTATTAATGAAGTCATTGACGAACTGAAGCCTTTAGCTGAAGAAAAGGGCTTAAGTTTGACGCTAGAAGAAAATTTTAATGATGAGCAATTAAAAACGGTAGAAGGGGATCGATTAGAGTTAAGACGAGTCTTGACAAATTTAGTGGGAAATGCCATAAAATTTACCGATGAAGGCAAGGTTAATGTTTATGTTAAACAAGCTATTGAGCAAGAAAAACCCCAGTTAATTGTTGCTGTTCAAGATAGTGGACCAGGGGTTTCTCCTGAAGAACAAAAAACGCTTTTTGAACGGTTTCGGAAAGGAAAGCATCGTCATTCAGGAAGTGGGTTAGGTTTGCATTTATCTCAACGGATTTTAGAAAGTCATAATGGTACAATTAATTTAGATTCAGAGGAAGGGAAAGGGAGTGTTTTTACAGTCCAACTCCCTCTGAAACAAGAGTAATTATTGGTCATAGCTTGAAATCCCCCCAACCCCCCTTTGAAAGGGGGGCTTAGATAGATATTACAAATAACGAATAATGTTACAAACAACAGAAATACCAAACCTTGTTCAGTCACAGAAAGCGTTTTTTGCTAGAGGAAAAACGAAAGAGCTTCCATTTCGGAAGCAACAATTAGAAAACTTAAAACAAGCGGTTAAGGAACATCAGGAAAAAATTACTGAAGCCTTACAGAAAGATTTAGGGAAGCCCAAATTTGAGGCGATTCTGACAGAAATTGTTAACTGTGAGGAAGAAACCAACTATATCTTAAAGCATTTAGATAGCTGGGCAAAAAATCAGCCAGTGAAAACGCCGTTGAATTTCTTTCCAGCGAATTCATTTATTGTTCCTGAACCCTTGGGACAAGCATTAATTATTGGGCCTTGGAATTATCCCTTTCAATTAAGTATTTTACCGTTATTAGGCGCGATCGCGGCAGGAAATTGTGCCATTATTAAACCTTCAGAAATCACGCCAAATGTCTCGAAAGTGGTTGCAGAGGTTGTTGGGAAAACATTTGACCCCAATTATATTACAGTGGTGGAAGGGGATAAAACCGTTGCTCAGGAATTATTACAACAAAAATTTGATCATATTTTCTATACGGGCGGCGCAAGAGTTGGCAAAATTGTGATGAAAGCGGCAGCAGAAAATCTCACGCCTGTTACTTTAGAGTTAGGCGGAAAAAGTCCCTGTATTGTTGAACCTGATATTCAGGTTGAATATAGCGCGAGGCGGATTATTTGGGGAAAATGTTTAAATGCAGGACAAACTTGTGTTGCGCCTGATTATTTACTCGTTCATCGTGACATTAAAGATAAATTAGTTACTGCGATGAAAGCCTGTTTAAACGAGTTTTTTGGGGAAAATCCCGAAGCAAGTCCCGACTATGCCAGAATTGTTAGTGATAGGCATTTTAATCGTCTGACCGAATTTTTAAAAGATGGTAACATTATTGTCGGTGGTGAAACTGATGCCGAAACTCGCTACATTGCGCCCACACTGCTGGAAAATATAAGTTGGGATGATGCGGTAATGGAAGAGGAAATTTTTGGCCCCATTTTACCGATTATTGAGTATGATGATTTAGAAAGCGCGATCGCGCAGATTAATGATCGCCCCAAACCTCTCGCCCTTTACCTCTTTTCTAAAAGCAAAAGTAAGCAACAACAAGTCTTACAACAAACCTCTGCAGGCGGCGTAACTCTTAATGATACTATTATTCACCTTGGTTCCCCCGAATTACCCTTTGGCGGTGTCGGCGCAAGCGGAATGGGGGCTTATCATGGGAAAGCCAGTTTTGATACCTTCACCCATTACAAAAGCGTCACGAATCGCAAGTTTTGGTTAGATATTAAGTTACGCTATCCTCCCTATGCTGATAAATTCAAGTTTCTGAAATTTTTATTTAAGTAACATATAGCAATATGATCTGGGTTGTAATATGAAATGGAACTGTGTATGCTACATACCGTAGGCTGTAAGCCGAGCCGT
>JBKHER010000160.1:0-6410 GCA_046540715.1 Halothece sp. | reverse complement strand
TTATTTGTTATTTGTTATTTGTTATGAGACTTTTCTTTAAAGCAGCGATCGCAGTTTCCACAACGGAAATTTTCTGCTTCTTGCTTAAACCCAAATCCCCTTAGTAAAAATTGCCAACGACAATCCCGAGTTCTAAAATAGGCTTCCATTTGTTGCGGTTGGGTTAATAATTTGGGCGTTAATTTTCGTGTCTTCAAAGTAGGTAATAAACGATAGTAAAAGGGATCAAGCCATTCTAATTCCCCTAAACTATGCAGGAGAGAAAGCGTGATTAACCCATGAGGTGACATGGCTTCGACCGTGCTAATATTTCCTTCTTTTGGAATTTGTTTTCTTAGTTGCTGGGCTTTTTGGTATTGTTGACGCAGCTTTTGAATAAAATACTGTTTTCGTTGTTTGTCTTCAGGATAAAGTAAGCCTGTGGGTTCACTCACCAAAGTTAAAGCATGAGCAATTTTTCCGTCTCTTCCGCCGCGCCCAATTTCCTGTACATATTCCGAGAGTAATAATGGCGGTTGATAGTGAATTACCCAGCGCAAATTAGCTTTATTAATCCCCATCCCAAATGCAGAAGTTGCAATAACAAATTGGAGGGTTCCTGTTAGCCATTGCTGTTCGATGTGGCGACGTTCCGTGGGACTTAATCCAGCATGATAGAAGGCACTATTATATCCTTTTTCGTTTAACCAATGACTTAAGGTTTCTGTCACAGAGCGCGATCGCGCATAGATTAATCCTGCTTGTTTTTGACGCGGTTGAATAAAGTTTAATAATTGCTTTTTTCGTTGGGCGGGAGTGCAAACTCGTTTTACCTTTAGCCGTAAATTTGGGCGATAAGGGCTTTGTTGGAAGTAAGTGGGGGCGTTAAGTCGTAAACAGGTTTTTATTGTCTCACAGGCTTCAGAATTAGCCGTTGCAGTAAATGCCGCTACAGTCATGGTTTGACAGTTAGGTTTCGCTGCTAGTAAAGTTTCTCTTACTACCCCTAAACGGCGGTAGGCAGGGCGAAATGTCTCTCCCCACTGCACCAAACAATGGGCTTCATCTAAAATTAACCCATTAATGATCAATTTCGGGGCAATTAATCGTTCCCAAATCGGCGCACTGAAAAGACTTTCTGGCGAGAGATACAACAGCCGTAATTTTTGCCTTTCTAACTGTTGTAGAATGTTTTTTCGTTCCCCCCGTGGGACTTCGCTATGAAAGGAAGCCGCTGCTAATTGATGTTGCTGTAATTCCTGCACCTGATTTTCCATTAACGCCACTAACGGTGATATCACCAGAGTTAACCCCTCCTGTAAGAGGGCTGGGAGTTGAAAGCATAATGATTTTCCCCCACCAGTGGGTAACACCACTAACGCATCTTTTCCCGCCAATAAACAAGCAATAATTTCCCCTTGCGGTGGGCGGAATTGATCATATCCCCAAATTGCCTTCGCGCGATCGCGCACTTGCTGCCAGTCCATAACCCTTTAAACTAAGTAAAAGAGAATACAAGACAAAACCATCTATGACTGAAATGAAAACTGCCATTAACCGAACCGAAATTGATAACGAACTGTCTAAACGTCACATTAACCTTGATCCTGGAGGCTACTTCCTGATCTATCTCAATCGGGAAGAAGGCTTAATTTGTGCCAAACACTATAATAACCTTGTGGATGACGAAGGATTTGCCCTTCATCCTGAAACAGGGGAAAGATTATCCGCTAAATGCAAAGACAATGACCAAGTTGCCACTGAAATTTATACAGGACGCACCGCAAAAGAGCTTTGTGTGAAACTATTTGAAGAAACACAACCCTGTCCAGTGACCTATTTTAACCATGCCGCTTATTTAGGGCGAGAATTTTTGAGAGCAGAAATTGCACTGGAACAAGGCAGTGAATACATCCAAGATTAATTGGTTAACAGAACATAAGCAAAATAAGTCGCCATGGGAATAATGGTGGCAACAACTAGCAAACCGACAACCCAAACAGTAGAACTTTCAGTGTCGGTCTCTTCAGCCTTAGTAAATGTGCTTTCCACATTCAGGTCATCCTTGACCTCTGGTGGACCTGGGTCAGGTTCACCAGCTAAAACCGTTGCTAAACGATTACTCGCATTTAAGAAGGCTTGATTATATTTATTATCCCTGCGAATCGGAACGCCGATTGTATCATCAATCACACTTTGGGCAATTTCATCAGAAAGTCGCTCGTTTAAGCCTTCACCAACCCGAATCGTGGCATTATTGGTAATCGTATCAAACACCAATAACACTTTGTCTGCTTGTTCTTCTGGGGTGGGATACCACTGATTAAATAACTCATCCGCAAAACTATCCACGGTTTCCCCATAATTGAGACGACGAATAACTACCAATTTGACATCTGTTCCTGTATTTTCAGAAATGTCTTGTAAAATTTGATTAAGTTTTCCCTCATTAATGCGACTAACCACTTCCGCTTGGTCAACCACAGCAGGAGACTCTTTTCCACTGATATCAGGGATATCTTGAGGACTGGTGGCTGCGTGAACTGGTGTTGCCATGAACAACAACAGCAAGCAAGGAATCATCAGTGGTAAAATAAGTTTCTGAGCAATTTTGAGTTTTATTGCAATTTGTTGCAGAACTTGTGACATAACTTTAAATTTTGCTTGATATACTAGCAATTTATGTTACATCTTATAACGGAAGCAGGACGGAATTTTCTAAAGTTTTACTGGGAATTTAATAAACTTTTTTAACGCTTAGACCCAGAATTAAATTAATTGCACCGTCTCTGCGTAAAATATAAGCGATTAAGTCACTCACTTTGTTGTTACAGAGAAGGGGAACACTTGCCGATGGCTAAAACGAATAATATGGAATACATCCAACCTTATAACAATGATGTTTATGTCGGACATCTTTCTACACCCATTTCTGATTCTGGTTTAACTCGCACCTTTATTAATAACCTTCCCGCCTATCGTGAAGGCATTTCTCCTTTACTGCGCGGGTTAGAAATTGGCATGGCCCATGGTTATTTTCTCGTTGGCCCTTGGACCTTACTTGGCCCCTTACGGGATAGCGACGGCTATGCTTATTTAGGGGGTTTAATTTCCGCAATTGCCTTAATTTTAGTAGCAACAGCAGGACTCTCGGCTTATGGTTTAGCCGCATTTCCTGCTGATAATTCCGAAGCCCAATATTTTGATCATCGCGCCCCAGAAAACTTAAAAACCCGTCAAGGCTGGAGTCAGTTTTCTGGTGGCTTCTTTGTTGGTGCAATGGGGGGTGCGTTTGTTGCCTATTTCCTTTTAGAAAATCTATCGGTAGTTGATAGTATATTACGAGGAACGATTAACTAACGAGTTTTTCAATTTCTCAATTTTTCGTTTTTTGTTGTTTATTCAAGGAAGGTTTAATATGTCTGGAGATTACGCAGCGTCTTTCTTACCGTATATTCTCATTCCCGTTGTTGGCTGGTTAATGCCTGCTGTGATCATGGGCTTACTCTTTATTCACATTGAGTCTGATGCCTAGTTGTTAGTTACAAATGCGATCATTTTCCTCTCCTTAAATTAGAATTAGGGAGGGGATTTTTTTTGTTATTTGTTATTTGTTATTTGTTATTTGGTAACTGGCTTACAAAGGACAAAAAATTATTTAATATCTTGGTATAATTGCGATACTTTATTCTGATACTCTTCTTCCGTGAGAATGCCATTGTCTCGGGCTTCTTTTAATTTTTGTTTTTTCGATAGTTTTTCGCGCACAGATGTTTCAATGGATTGTAACTTGGCTTCGTACTCATCGGCATCTAAAATGCCAGCAGTAAAGGCTTCTTGTAGCTGATTACTTCTTTCTTCAATTAACAGTTCAATTTCTCGCTCATCAATTTTATCTTCTAAATTTTCTTTTTTGCGTTCAAATTCTTCTTGACTAATAATGTCTTTATTTAACGCCTCTTTTAATTGATCAATTTCTTCTTTAATTTCTTTGATTGCCTGCGATCGCGCAGTAGAATAAGCATTAACATCAACGGTTTGTTGACTAGCCGACTTGGTACCAGAAACAGCAGAAGATGAAGATTGGGGGGAAATACTCACTCGTTGCAGATTTAAATTCTCTTGGAGATGACGAATTAAATCTCTTTCTAAGACTAACGCCCAACTTGCCCCAGCAAACCCCGTAAAAATGGTAAAACCGCCAGTAAACATAGCGGTAAATCCCGCCCCAGCAATATTTCTCACCCATTTCCCAACGCGCGTTTCAATGACAAATTCTCGCTCTGTCGTTGGATTACTCGACCAATAAATATTAACCTTAAATGCTAAATTGGTGCCAAAGACCGTTCTGAGAAAGCCTGTTTTTGCCGCTTGCACCAGATAAACATCCCCCGTTTGGGCGTTATCCACTTCATACTCTTTATCTTTGAACCAGAGAATAACATCCCGATAGACTTTTGATAGGGTTTCTTGGTCATTGGCAATAAAATAATTTTTCGTCATTAGTTCCCTCCCCAAGCAAGGTGTGCTTTGATGTTGCTATGTTAATAATATCCTTGATTTCTCGATACTTACTATGACGCGAACCGAACAAATCCTTTCTCAAGTGGCTGGTGATCCCTTAACTGGGTTACGAAAAGCCGATCAAATTTGGTCACGTCTCAGACAGAATAATAATGAAATTCCGCAGGTAGTAACCACCGCTTCTGAGGAAATTAGTGGCTGTGAGTTTGATGTTCTCATTTGTGGTGGCACTTTGGGCATTTTATTGGCAACTGGGTTACAACAACGGGGCTTTAAAGTGGGCATTTTAGAACGAGGAATTTTGCGCGGACGGGAACAAGAATGGAATATCTCACGTCAAGAGCTACTAGAACTTGTGGAACTAGGGCTTTTAACTGAAGAAGAATTAGAAAGCGCGATCGCGTCTGGTTATAATCCAGGTCGAGTTGCTTTTCATCAGGGGATTGAACTTTGGGTCAAAGATGTTCTGAATCTCGGTGTTGATCCTATTATTCTCCTTGATTGCTTCAAACAGAAATTCCTCAATCTTGGCGGAACGCTACTGGAAAACACTGCTTTTGTTAGGGCAACAGTTCATCCCAATGGGGTTAGCCTTCAAACCAATGAAACCCAACTCACCACAAGGCTATTAGTGGATGCTATGGGGCATTTTTCCCCCATTGTGAAACAAGCTAGAGGGGGCGAAAAACCAGAAGGCACTTGTGTCGTAGTGGGAAGTTGTGCTGATGGTTATCCTCAGAATGAAACAGGAGATTTAATCGCCTCCTTTACCCCGATTCAAAATCAATGTCAGTATTTCTGGGAAGCATTTCCAGCAAAAGATGGACGCACGACTTATTTATTTTCCTATCTGGATGCTGATCCCTCTCGTCCCAGTTTAGAATTTTTCATGGATGAATACTTCCGTCTGTTACCTGAGTATCAGCAGGTGGAACTATCACAGTTAGACTTTAAGCGAGTTTTATTTGGCTTCTTCCCTGCTTATCGCAAAAGCCCGTTACGAGTTCCTTGGTCACGCATTCTCCCTGTGGGGGATAGTAGTGGCATTCAATCCCCCGTCAGTTTTGGGGGATTTGGCGCAATGATTCGTCATCTCCCTCGACTTACCAATGGTGTTACCGAAGCCCTTAATGCGGATACCCTTTCCCGACAAGATTTAGCCTTATTACAACCGTATCAGCCCAATATTTCCGTAACATGGTTATTTCAACGCACCATGAGTGTGGGGATAAATCAAGAACTTTCACCGAACCAAATTAATGAACTGCTTAGTGGCGTATTTGCTGCCATGAATCAGTTAGGGGAAGGCGTTTTAAAACCGTTTTTACAAGATGTCGTCCAATTTTCGGGATTAACGCAAACCTTAGCTTTAACCTCTGTAACGCGATCGAATATTGTTTTTCCCGTCATTCCCCAAGTGGGCATTCCTCCCCTATTAGACTGGCTGGTTCATTATGTAAATTTAGGGCTGTATAGTGGGTTATTTCCCATCAGTAAGCCCTTTGTTTCCTCTCTGAAAAATCTTTCCCCAGAACAGCAATATCGCCTCAAACGGTTGATCGAGGCTTGGCAATATGGATCAGGACAAGATATTATGTGAATTGAATTAGGGCTTGCTGAATTAAGCTGAGACTTTCATGAGGTCAGGCTTTCAACCGTTAAGGAAGCCCAACTTTTTCAGTGACCAGTGACCAACAACAAATAACGCATCCCACCGACAATTGGACTTTTTCAGCAACCCTTTTTAAGGATGAAATTTGATCACTATTTCTAGGGTGGTTTAATGATCCTCTAACCATTGCTGTAAATCTTGCAGAGAATTAAATTCTAATAACGCCTCAGCTAAGGCTTCCAACTGCGCTAAAGACAGTTCACTAATTGCACTTTCTAGCTCAGAATTGAGATTT
>JBKHER010000159.1:0-6416 GCA_046540715.1 Halothece sp. | reverse complement strand
TGGGTAAGCGCGATCGCGCCCTAGTCATTTTTCTCTCATCAAAGTTTGCGTATCCCACGTTGATGTCGCTAATCCTACGCGATCGCGCAATCAGTAAACTTGCGATGTTTGCGTATTCCAGACTCAGAGTTGCTTGGGTGATTATTGTTGCAAAAAAATAGTTACCCTAGTTACGTGATCGCAACAATGACTTTCATGGAGAACAAGCGAATATTCGATATTTTTTTTCTCTATACGAATATTATTATTTATAGATATTCCTAAGATGAACTTAAAAGCAAAAAGGTGCTAAAATCAATTCGATATGACCTGATGAATGGTTTCAACAAGCTGTTCAATAAAATCAACGGCTTCACTAACCATTATTTCATCAATGTCCCAACGGTCTCCAATGCCAAATGTAGGATCAATATCGGCTTCATGAGAAATTTTATTGCGACGATCAACAATTACCCCTAGTTCCTGTTTAATTTCTTGAGATGTTTTACCCAGTTTATTAGCTACTTCATCCCATAATTTTTTATCTGAGATCAATCGAATCGCATCAGCAATTTTATTCGGTTGTTGGAAACTTTGATATCCTAGTTTTTCTCTTATTTCATCTTCCAACCAAGAACTACGATTTAGCTTATTCAAAAGACTATCTGATACAATTGGCAATAAACCTGATACTGTATAAGTTTGTTCTAAAAAATCAAAACCTTGACTTTGCTGAATTTCATTTTCTAGCCAAGAAGAAATATCAAGTGCAATTAAACGTTCCTCACGTGCCCCCCCAAGGGACACTTGAAAACGAGAAAAGGCTGATTGAGAAGCATTTCTTTTAGGCTCAGGTTCTGGACGATTTCCTTGATGAATCTCAAGCATTCCTAAAGTAACAACTTCATGGATATAGTAATCTAAAGCACTGACAGTAAGCACTAAGCTAGCCCTCAACATATCAGATAAATCTAAAGCTGAGGTTGATTGCACTTTCACAGAATTATGGAGAGCAATTAAGTTCCTAACGCGAGTAATACTAATCCGAAATTGTTCAATAGCTTGCTGCATGAACCGCAGAGGTCAATTCTATTATTTTATCAGCTAAATCAGAAAAAGTTTCTTTAAATTGAGCTTTTTTCTTTTGTTGGGTATTTAAAACTTTACCAGACCAATTGGCACTTTTAAAGTGCTCATCAGTTAACTCAAATACAGGAGTCTGGTGTTCCTGAGATAAGGCAATTAAACTATTAAAATTAGGAATTTTAGTGAGGGTAAAATTTTCAATCGCTTCGGGGCTTCCATAAAAATGGTAAGGTAAAAGTAAATTACTTTTTTCTAAAATAGGAACGAACTTTTTGGCAACATCATTTTCAATTCTTGTTATCCATTTATCAAAAGCAGCTGTTTCCCTACCATGAATAATTCTATAGTTTTGGATAATTGTTCCAAGAAAACGTAAATTAATATCTGGAAAGGGGTAGTTGGCATTTTTAAGAATCGGTAATTCACTGGCTTTTTTAGCCCATTCATGCCATCTTGGTAATACTTTAGTTAGTGAATCAATCGCCATAACTGAGAAAAAGTCAGCATTGGTTGGTACTAAAAAAAAATGACTGGTCATCAGTAAATTTTGGTTCAGTGAACCTAAACTTGGGCTCATATCAATTAAAATATAATCAGCCTCATATTTTTTAGCGGTTTTATCTAATAAATCGGTAATTGAACCTGGTAAATTCTTCAGTGCTTGCACTGAACCACTTAATTCTTGAGCAATTCCTAGGGTTACTTCATACTCAGCAAAACCAACATGACCAGGTAACAGAAATAATCCTTCTTGACTCTCGATTGGAATACAATTAATTCCTTCAATAACTCTTGGTTGTGATTCAAATGCAGGAGCTAGCCCCGTTTTTATATTTGATTTAGTATTATAAATTGATTCTATTCTTTCTTGAGCTTCTTCGGTTTCTCCTCCTAAACACATTCCTGTCAGATTACATTGTGGGTCAGTATCAACTAGAATGACCCGCTTTCCTTTTGCAGCCAGCATCCAACCCAAATTAAATGTTGTTGTGGTTTTACTTACCCCACCTTTATGGTTAAACAGAGCAATTTTTTGAGCCATTACTTTATCTATATTGATTTAGCACAAGTTTTTGGAGGAATATTGCTTATCCTACTAGAATTGTAATCCTATTTTTGGGAAAACAATCAAATCAAGTTCGATTAATTATTTTTAGCTGCTACTAATCTTCGCTATACTCTACCCAACTTAAAAAATTCCCCCCTTTCAAAGGGGGGAAGGGGGGATTATTACTTACTTGCGCCTGTTGGCATTCCTAAAATGTCCTCAATTTTGGGCATTTCTTCTAAAGGAATCACGCGACCTTCTTCCTCGAAATTCTCAATTTGGTCAAAGTTGAGATACTGATACAAATCATCTGCAAAAGGATTAATTTTCTCTTGCACAATAGAGAGATACTCATCCACCGTGGGAATATATCCTAATAAAGCACAAACCGCAGCTAACTCCGCTGAACCGAGATAGACTCGCGCACCTTTCCCCATACGATTATTAAAGTTTCGGGTGGAAGTAGAGAACACCGTTGCTTCATCCTCAACACGGGCTTGGTTACCCATACAGAGAGAACAACCGGGCATTTCAGTACGCGCACCCGCAGCCGCAAAGACACCATAAACGCCTTCCTCTCGCAGTTGTTTCTCATCCATCCGAGTTGGGGGACAAACCCAAAGGCGCACTTTCACTTTTCCTGCATCTTCGAGGACTTTGGCAGCGGCGCGATAGTGACCAATGTTGGTCATGCAAGACCCGATGAAGACTTCATCAATTTTATCCCCAGCACATTCTGACATTAATTTTACATTATCGGGGTCGTTGGGGGCTGCCACCACTGGTTCTTTAATCTCGTTTAAGTTAACTTCCAAAACATCCGCATATTCTGCATCTTCATCCGCTTCTAATAATTCAGGATTATCCAACCATTCCTGCATTTTCGCAGCGCGACGTAACAGAGTGCGGGAGTCTTGATATCCTCGCGCCACCATGTTTTTAATCAGGGCAATATTGGAGTTGAGATATTCCGCAATGGTCTCTTTCCCTAGCTTAATGGTACAGCCAGAACAAGACCGTTCGGCGGTAGCGTCGGTTAACTCAAAGGCTTGTTCCACTTTCAAGTCGGGTAAGCCTTCCATCTCCATGATGCGACCAGAGAAGACATTTTCTTTAACGTCTGTTCCTACGGTTAATTTCCCTTGTTGAATGGCGACATAGGGAATGGCATTGACAATGTCACGAAGGGTAACTCCAGGCTGTAATTCCCCTGTGAAGCGCACTAAAACCGATTCTGGCATATCTAGAGGCATTACCCCTAAAGCAGCCGCAAAGGCAACTAACCCTGACCCTGCTGGGAAAGAAATACCTAAGGGAAAGCGAGTATGAGAGTCGCCACCAGTTCCCACGGTATCAGGAAGTAACATCCGATTTAACCAAGAGTGGATAATACCGTCACCGGGTTTTAAGGAAACGCCACCTCTGTCTGCAAAGAAGTCTGGGAGTTGTTGATGGGTTTTCACGTCAACAGGTTTGGGATACGCTGCAGTATGACAGAAACTCTGTAAGACAAAATCAGCATTGAAGCCAAGACAAGCCAACTCTTTCAACTCGTCTCGCGTCATCGGTCCTGTGGTATCTTGAGAACCCACGGTGGTCATAATGGGTTCACAGGAGGTTCCGGGGCGAATACCATCAACGCCACAAGCGCGTCCCACCATTTTTTGGGCAAGGGTAAAGCCTTTATTATTTTCTTGGGGAAATTCAGGACGAGTAAAGAGAGAAGTTACTTCTAAGCCTAATGCTTCTCGGGTTTTATCGGTTAAAGCGCGTCCAATGAGAAGCGGAATCCGTCCACCCGCGCGAACTTCATCTAAGATGGTGTTAGGTTTCGCGGTAAAAGTGGTGAGGGTTTCTCCTGCTTCGTTGGTAATTTTCCCTTCATAAGGATAAATGGTGATAACATCCCCAGTGTTCATTTTCGTGACATCGCACTCAATAGGAAATGCCCCAGAGTCTTCTGCGGTGTTAAAGAAAATGGGAGCAATTTTTCCGCCAAGGATATAGCCACCAGCGCGTTTATTAGGAACATTGGGGATATCATGTCCAATATGCCATAACAGGGAGTTAATGGCGGATTTACGAGATGATCCAGTTCCGACGACATCTCCGACATACGCGACAGGTAAGCCTTTTGCTTTGAGTTGATTAATTTGTTCAATTCCCTCGGGCATCCGTGACTCTAACATAGCCAAGGCATGAAGAGGGATATCAGGGCGTGTTGTGGCGTGAGTTGCCGGAGATAAGTCGTCGGTGTTGGTTTCTCCTGGCACTTTGAAGACACTGAGAGTAATTTGTTCTGGGACTTCGGGCTTATTAATAAACCAGGTTCCTTGGGCCCATTCGTCTATTACTTGTTTTGCGTAAGAGTTGGCTTGTGACAGTTCAAAAACATCGTTAAAGGCATCAAAGGCGAGAATGGTTTGACTAAGGGCGGTGGTAGCTTTTTGAGCAAGATTAGAATCAGAGGATTTGAGAAACTCAATTAGGGATTGTACGTTATAACCGCCCATCATAGTTCCGAGAAGTTCTACCGCTTCTTCGGGGGTGATGAGGGGAGAGGAAATTTCTTGTTTGCCAATGGCGGTGAGAAAGTCAGCTTTGACATAGGCGGCTTCGTCAACACCAGGGGGAACGCGATCGCGCAGTAAATATAATAATTCTTCTTCTGTCCCCTCAGGGGGCTGTTTTAATAATTCACATAATTCGGAGGTTTGTTCGGCATTTAAAGCAAGGGGGGGAATGCCTTGTTCAGCGCGTTCGGCTGCGTGTTGGCGATACGCTTCTAACATCTTATCCTGTGTTCTCCTATAATTGACTTCTATTCTCACTATATTTTAAAGCGAGAATCATCACAGTTCCTGAAGAACGGATTTAAGTTTTTTTTTCTCAATTTTTCCAATTGTGCTACTTCGATATATCGGAGCGGCGGGATTTGAACCCACGACCCCCACTACCCCAAAGTGGTGCGCTACCAAGCTGCGCTACGCCCCGAACTGTCACGGTCTTTAATCATAACTTAGATTTGAAACAATTGCAACTCTATGGGGGGAAAAAAGTTTTAACCGCAGTGATTAAGTCTTCTACGGCTTTTTCTGACCAGTTTCCTTCTGCGCGTCGAGGGGCCTGTAAAATCAATCTAATTGAAAACTGATGGGGATAACCTTCTGCTTCTAGCCACAGGGTATCAGATTCAGCTTCACAGGCAATTCTTTCTTCCTCCATTAACTCTTCCCCCATCTCTGCCATTGTTTTGGCAAGTTGTAATAATAAGCGACAGAAATCGGAAAATTCTGACTCAGTGAGTTCAAACGCCCAATCTTGAGTTCCCACTAACCCTTTATATTCGGTTTCATAAGGATTCCACCCTAATCGCCAGCCTTGTCCTTTTTTTAGAATCCGATCCATGAAAATGTTACTAATTTGGGAGCTAAGTTGTTACAACGGTAGAAGAAACTTAAATTTTTTTATGGTGAAAACATCTTCTCATTCCACTCAATTTTATCAATGGCAATATCAGGGGCGTGAATTTCCCATTGCTTATGATCTTAGGGGAGAAGGGTCTCCCGTTTTACTGCTTCCCGCTTTTAGTACCGTTTCTACTCGTGAGGAAATGTTAGGGATTGCAAAAGTTCTGACTTCTGATTTTCAGGTGGTTACTCTGGATTGGCTTGGCTTTGGTGACTCGGATCGTCCGAGCTTAAATTATGCGCGATCGCTGTATGAAGAGCTTTTAAAAGACTTTATCCAAACTCAATTTGATCAACCAATTTCAATGGTAGCCGCCGGTCATGCCGCAGGCTATGGGATGCAGGTAGCTCATCGCTTCCCCTCTCTATGCTCAAAAATGGTCTTAATTGCGCCCACATGGAAAGGGCCTCTGCGAGTGATGGGAGTTCCTTCCCCAGTGGCGAAAGGGATAAAAAATTTAGTACGCTCCCCCGGGATTGGTCAAACTCTCTACGCCCTGAATACAACTCCCCAATTTTTAGAGTTTATGTATCGTCGCCACGTTTATACCAACCCAGAACGGCTGACTCCAGAATTTATGGCGCAAAAACGTAAGATTACCCAAAAACCTAGGGCGCGACACGCACCAGCCGCGTTTGTTACGGGAGGCTTAGATCCCATGAGTAATCACGAGGAGTTTCTCAATGTTGCTCGCTCGATTAATATTCCGATGAAAATTATCATTGGAGAAGATTCCCCTCCCAAGTCCAAGGCAGAAATGGAATCTCTCAAAGACCTTCCTAATATTGAAACGGCTCATCTCCCTGGTTCTTTGGGAATGCATGAGGAATAT
>JBKHER010000158.1:0-6464 GCA_046540715.1 Halothece sp. | reverse complement strand
ACTCCATAGCCATGATCCTCAACTTGTAGCATGATCCAATCGTTTCCTTCAGCACGAGTGACCATCCAGAGGTCAAAATCTAAGCGTTGACGAAGAAAAGACAAGACACTACGAGCGGCGGATTCAAAATCAGAAAAAGGGCTAATATTTTGGAGCATTCGTTAATAACTCATCACTTAATCATGATTTAATATTAACAAATGCCCGTTCAAGGCGTTTCCTTTTTTCAGTTCTATTTTCTTGCCTTACCGTTTATGGGGAAGTTTTAGCCTTGATTGTCACTCTTCGGAGTAGTTGCTAGGAGAGTCATTATACAAAGCGTCAAGTTTTTCTCGTTCGTCATCCACATTCATCGAACGCATCACCAGCAAAGGTTCATTAATTGGTTTTCCTTGTTCGTCTAATAACTCGGGATGAGAAGGAGTTTGGCGGAATTGAGGGCTACGATTAGCAATCCTTTGACTACCGCGATTGTTCCAACTATTTCCCGTTTTTTGTGATTCAAATCCAATGTTAATCAAACTGCGGATTAAGTTACTGACGGCAAAAAAAGCAATGATTGTAAAAGCGACAATGTAGAGTAGGTGTAACATGATTCCCTCGTAAAGTTAATTAAATGTAGTGTTTACTAAGTGCCAAGGTCAACTGAGTCAAATCGTCAGTTTAGAATCTTATTATATTTTTCATTCTAACCTGTCTGAGTTATCCTCTGAGCGAGATTGCTGTTGTCGATTCTTTTGGGCGACTTGCCAGCATTCTGTTACCAGTTGATGCCAGGGCGCGATCGTGGACATTTCCACCCCAACTGTTCCATCAGTCGCTTGAAATAAACTCTGAGTTGCCGTTACTTGCTGTTGGGCTGCTTTAACGCGCTCTAATAAATCAGCTTGTTCCTGCGAGGATAAAACCGCCACATCTTGGGATTCAAGAACCTCACGGGAATGGGAAAACCAATATTGAAAATCATCCAATAACGGTGCTAAAACTGCTTTTAACAATTGTTGTTCTGATTCGGAAGCCATAGGAGTTATCAGAAGTTATTTATTGACTTTATTATTAATGTTAACGCTCTTTACAAAACTTAAAATCTAACGAAAGAGTGAAGGGATCAGAAGTGGTAACGCTCAATTGAGCTTTAATATAGAAAATAAACTGGTCCGATTAATGAATGATTTTTAATTTATGCAGATTTATCTCGACCACAGCGCAACCACCCCACCCCATCCTGATGTCATAGCAAAAGTCCAAGCCGTTTTAAGCGAACAATGGGGAAATCCGTCGAGTCTCCATGCTTGGGGAGAACGTTCCGCAATGGAGTTAGAAATGGCGCGTGTGGAAACTGCCCAGTTAATTGGGGCAACTAACCCCGAAAGTATTATTTTTACTTCAGGGGGAACGGAAGCGGATAATTTAGCCTTATTAGGGGTAGCAGAACAATATGCGTCTCCCCAACATCTCATTATTTCCAGTGTGGAACATTCAGCGATTGAAAAAACAGCCCAGCGTTTAGAGTCTTGGGGATGGGAGGTAACTCGTCTTGGGGTGAATGAAAAAGGGCGGATTCATCCTTGGGATTTAGAACAGGCAATTCAAAGCAATACAGTTCTCATTTCCATTATTTATGGGCAAAGTGAGGTGGGAACCTTACAACCGATTCCTGAGTTAGCTAAAATTGCTCGCTCTCGGGGCGTTTTATTTCATACGGATGCGGTGCAAGTGGCGGGAAGATTACCTGTTAATGTGGAACAGCTAGGTGTGGATTTACTTTCGCTGTCAGGACATAAAATGTATGGCGTACAGGGGGCTGGTGCTTTATATGTACGAGACGGATTAGAAATTCAGCCTTGGCTGAGTGGCGGTGGGCAAGAACGGGGATTACGATCTGGGACACAAGCTGTTAGCGCGATCGCGGCTTTAGGGGTAGCCGCCCAAATTGCCCGTTTAGAAATGCCCCAAGAAACTTTCCGTTTAGAAGGGTTACGGGAACAATTATTTGACTTATTAGCTGATTGTCCTTATGTGATTCCTAGCGGCGATCGCGCTCATCGTCTCCCCCATCATGTCAGTTTTGTGGTCGATTCCCCCGAGGAAAATATGACTGGGAAAACTTTAGTCAGACAACTAAATTTAGCTGGAATTGCTGTAAGTGCTGGCTCTGCTTGCAATAGTGGTAAACTAAAACCAAGTCCTGTTTTATCTGCTATGGGTTATTCCGAAAAAATGGCATTATCAGGGTTACGATTAACCTTAGGACGGAGTACCACTTCTGAAGATATAGAATGGACAGCAATGGTTTTCAAACAAGTGTTACAACGGTTAATAAAAGAATCCAGTTTGGTTTTAGCAAAATAAAGGAATTATGGAGTTTCCAACCACATTAGAAAGCGCGATCGCGCAGTCCAAACAATCCACGCTTACTTCTCTTGAAGCAGGATTAACTCGCCTACAAGTGGAATTAAAAATCCCTGAAATCGCCCTGCAAGGAGAAGTCATTGCTAAACAATTTGCTGATTTATTTGCCGATGACTATGGCGCAGGCTTAAAAGTTTTATTCCCTGACAGTGGAGCGGCAGCTTTAGCGAAAAGAAACTGGCAAGATATCTCTTTTCAAGTCAACGATTTAGGCAGTCGTAATACCCCGATTGAGAAAAAAGTATCAGAAGAAGACCAGCTTTTCTTAATCGTTTCTCCCTCGGCTGTAGAAGTCCAAAAAGTGGAAAAACTCTGTAACTTAGCAGGCGATCGACCCGTTATTTTATTAATTCCCCAATTAGAAGACGTGGCAACGGTTGGTATCGGTTATGCCGCGCGACAACTCAGAGAACGGTTTTTAAGTACCATTACCACTTGCTATTATTTACAGCCTCTAGAAGGAGCCGCAATTTTGAGAGATTATCCTTCTGGCTGGCAAATTTGGATTGAAAAAGAAGAAAATCAATTTGAATTTTTCTGCGAAGAACCTGAAAAACCAGTTGGCGATGATTTAGATCGCTTACTCAGAAAAGCCGCAGGAGAAGACACCTCCGCAGAAGAGGAAGCTATTTTTGCTAATAAATCCTCGCAAAAGCAAGGAATTTTCAGTAACTTACAACGTTTCTTAAAAGCACTCAGTCAATAAAATAATAACGATGAATATTAGCCTCGTCTTTGATATCGCAAACATCTTTGTCTTACCCTTTTGGGCTTTAATAATTTTCCTTCCAAATTGGGGCGTAACCAAAAAAGTTATGTCTTCTTTTATCCCCTTTATTATCTTAGTCGGGTTTTATATTTTCTTTTTTGCAAATACCTTAAGCGGGGAATCCGCGCAAGCCTTATCGAACCCAGACTTACCCACGATTGCCAAATTATTCTCCGAAGAAAATGCCGCAGCTACAGGTTGGGCGCATTTTTTAGTGATGGATTTATTTGTCGGACGTTGGGTATATTGGCAAGGACAAGAAAAGGGAATTTTTACAGTTCATTCTATTATTTTATGTTTATTTGCTGGACCCGTGGGACTCCTCTCTCACATCATTACCAGTAACATTACCGAACGATTTTTTAAGACAGGTGAAACCACCGAAGCCACTTCTAGCTAGGTAAAAAGTCTGATGATGAACGACCCCATCCGCCGCTTTAAGTCTCAACCCTGGAAACCGCTTTTTGGCGTTGCCTTTGCGACTGTTATTATCGTCTCTCTCCTTGACGTTTTATTAATTTTTCTGATTAATAATGTGGCGACCATACAAGATAGTATTCGCTTCCTTTTATCGTCACCATTGGGAATTTTAATTCCTCTAGCTGTTGCTGCAGGGGTTGGGGCATTAGGCGTTTCTATTTGTGATTACTATCGCTCAAAAATCTTCCTCACGGCTGGAAGTTTATGGGCGTTAGTGCTTTGTTTGATGATTGCTTTAGGCATTAATGCGTTAATTCCTTTTCCCAGTTTTTTACTTCAACTTTCTTATCCCACTCTCATTGGAGTAATGATTGGAGTTTTTTGGAGAGGTCGTCATTATTGGCGTTAAGAATCCTTTAATTAGTTTGATTCAAGACTAAGCGCGATGACGACCGTTATACTATCCCTTTAAAAATCGCTACTGTTTCCTCTTTCTCTAAAATAGAAATTATGGAGGATTCCCCACCGTCAAATATGGAAAAAGGGGGGGGAATTGTAATTTCCGTAAGGGGAATAGAGAGCCTGAACTCCCGTTAACAACAACCGTCTCCTTGATAATGCCAAGTAGAAGGAGTAACCACAATCCTTTCAGGAAACTTACTAGCTAATTTTCCTGCTGTTTTATCACAAACCCCTAGGGGAACACCGCGCTGGAAGGTATGCCCTTCCCCATCACTCCAAACTTCCTCTTTACCGCGATAAATAGCAGTTTTGCCAGTAAAAATACAAGCCCCATCACTGGGAATGGGAGTCTTAAAAGCAACAGAATCCAAACTATCCAACTGTAAGTCTTCCTCGATGGGGTAAGTTTGATGATCTAACAAACGATAAGGGCGACGGGCGCGAATTTCAATACTGCCAAAGCCAGTTTCTACAAGGAAATTAACATACTCTTGATAGGTTAATGCCCCTGATAAACACATAGCCCGTAAGCGTTGATCTTGTCTTAAATTTTCAGGAATCGGACGAGTGGCAATGGGATCACTCATTAATAAGCGACCGCCTGGCTTGAGAACCCGATACACTTCTTTTAGGGCTTTCGCTAAGTCTTGGGGTTCAAAGATATTAAAGAGGCAATTTTGAGCCACCACATCCACTGATTCATCCGCAACTGGCAAATTAAAGGCATCTCCCGAAACAATTTTGACAAAACTGGGGTCAAACCAAGAATTTTCCTCGGCTGCAGTGGCAAGATTCTGTTGGGCAGCCTCTCGCATCGCCGCCACCGGTTCTACCGCAATCACGGCTTCAGGACGTGGGGAAAAATAGGCAAATTGCAACGCTTCTAAGCCGCCACCTACACCAACATAAAGAACAGTAGGTTGGTTCATTAATTCAGTGGGTTGTACGGTTGTCCCACAACCATAATTCATTTCCTCCATTGCTGTGGGAATATTCAATCCGGGTAATTGAAACGAACCATTTTGAACGCAACATAATCCCACTTCTGGGGTTTCAGCAACTTCCTGATAAAATTTGGCAGTCGTTTCGAGATAGGTCATAATTGATTTGGCTTTTAACACGATTCTTTATTATTATGAAATCCTTTGCTTAATTTTTTCTGAGTTATACCATTTCTAAGAATTGGGGCTACACACCGATTCCTCGATTCCCCCTTTCAAAGGGAGTTAGGGGAATTTTTACCCAGTTTATTTGTAGCAAAAATTAAAGTATTTGATATTAGTTTTCTGAAAATGACCAACTCGCATCATTGAAAACTCAGTCATCTCAGTCGCTAATATAATTCTGCAACATAATCCCCATACCCGTTATACAGTTGCGTTTCCTTAATTTCCCAAGATAAATCGGGACCATTACTAATAAATTTCTCCGTCGCCTGTGACCATCGAGGATGAGGCACTTCAGGATTAACATTGGCAATTAAGTCATATTCATTGGGAATTAGAGTATTCCAATAAGTCGCGGGTTGTTCCGCGAGGAATTCTACTTTTGCAATCGACTTTGCCCCCTTAAAGCCATATTTCCATGGTAAAACTGCCCTAAGAGGTGCGCCATGTTGTTTAGGTAATTCTTCCCCGTAAATCCCAATGGCAAAAAAGGCTAACTCATTCGCCATTTCATCGAGGCGTAATGACTCCGTATAGGGCCAAGGAAGTTCCCCAAAATGGAAGGTAGGGCCGGGCATAATCTTTTCATCATAGAAGGAGGTAAAGCGAACAAATTTAGCCTTAGAGGTAGGTTCAACGGCTTTAATTAATTCTTTCATTGGAAAACCTACCCAAGGCAAAACCATTGACCAGGCTTCGACACAGCGAAACCGATAGATGCGTTCTTCAATCGGAAACTGTTTTTTAATCTCGTCTAAATCATAAGTTTTTGGATTTTTCACTAAGCCAGAAACTTCCACTTTCCAATTCTCGGTGGGTAAGTCTTGGGCTTTTAACCAAATAGATTTATTGCCGCCAAATTCATAAAAATTGTTATAACTTCCAGCTAATTTCTCATCAGTTATAGGACGTTCTAGGTTAGAAAAATTCTGATTGGTAGAAAGGGGCGAAATTTTAGGACGTTTAAGAGTGGATTGTAGGGCTTTGTCGGATTCAGATTGAGTACAGCCTGTTAAAGAAACTGCCGTTGCCCCAATTCCTACGCCAATGAGACTTTTTAGAAATTGTCGCCGCTTGAAATATAACCGTTTTGAGGTAATTGGCGAACGTTCATTATGCCAGGGTTTTGGATTACGAATGATCATTATTGGTTATTGGTTATTTGTTATATAGCAATATTATCTCATTTGTAAAAAGTCCCCCCTAAATCCCCCCTAACCCCCCTTTGTAAGGGG
>JBKHER010000157.1:0-6479 GCA_046540715.1 Halothece sp. | reverse complement strand
ACACAATCAATCCCCTCGCCTTGTCTCCTTGTCGCCCCCTTTCCCCGATCCATTTTTAGAAACATTTAGAGATTTCCTATCAAATTTTGTGTTGCTTGTCTTAATTCTTTGGTTAGTTTTTTTCGGATTAATCATCACTCATCGGTTCAACTTGATCAATGACATCAATTCGGCCTTGAGGATTGACTTCCCACACATCGTAAACCCCCACTGTATCTCCATATTCATCCAACTCGATCGCGCCACTTGCCCCTTGATAATTAATCTCTTCTCCATCGCGAACTAAACGCATTGCTTCACAAGGATCGGAGACTTCTACACCAGGGGCGTTAGAAACTGCCCGCAAATTTTCCTTAATTGCGGTACCTGTATTTTCACCCCCCAATTCCGCAGCTAACATCATTAAAACGGTTGCATCCCAAGTCTGAGGCACAAAAGCAGCGACCTCACCGCCAACATTTTCTTGCCATTTTTGGTTTAAAGTCTCTAAGCCGGCTCCATTTGCCCCCGGAGCCGTGCCTAAAGCCCCTCCAATAATGGATGCTCCAGTTTGTGTGGTGCCCACCTTGTCCACAAATGATTGGGAATAGACCCCATCTGTGAGCAATGGTGTTACCCCTTGACTCAATCCTTGTTGGTGAGCAGAGCGTAGCAAGAGTTGACCCGTCTCTCCATACAACACTCCCAGAATTGCATCCGGGTCATCGGCAAATAGATTGCTCATAATACTATCTAAGCTACTGGGATTGGGGTCATAACGCACAGGATTATTCTTATTGACCACTGTTCCCCCTAAGGCTTGGAACGATTGCACAAAGGCTTTTTCAAATTCTTTGCCATACTCATTATTGATCGCCACCGTAGAAACCCGATCAAAGCCACGGCTATTTGCAAGTTTAGCTAAGGCTTGGGCTTGGTAAGTATCAGGCGATACCGTCCTTGCCCAATAACCCTTAAATTCTCCTGAGCGCGATCGCTGCGTAAGAGCAGGGCTGGTGCTTCCCGGAGAAATCTGCATCACTTTATTATCCACAGCTAAATCAACCGTAACATTGGATATACCACTACTCCATGCACCAACTACACCAGCAACTTCATCAACTTTAATCAGTTTTGCCATAGCAGCAGCACCAGTGTTGGGATCGGTTTTTGTATCCTCTTGCACCAGCTCAACCGGTTGTTCGTTTACCCCACCACAAGCATTAATGGTTGTCACTGCTAAACTAACCGCCTCTGGTAATTTCTCACCAACGGAACCCGCATCGCCCGTCACAGGCAATAAGCTGCCGAGTTTTAAGGACTGAGGCTTGCTTTGAGTTGCACAACTAACAGTAATTGAACTGACAGTTATTGTTACGGCAACGACCGAAAGGAAACGTATTTTTTCCGATTTTAAATTCATATTTACCTTAAAAACTCCGTAATAATACAGTTTTTTTCTGAGTGGTTAATTTTACAATTAAATTATAATATCAAATGATATATAGTTCTACTAAATTAGTTGTTCCCCCCTTGAATTCCCACCTGACAAAGTTGGGTTAGGGGGATTTAGGGGGGACTTTTTACAAATCAGATCAGATTGCTATATTATGTTTAGTTAAAAATTTATGAGTCAAGAAAAAATAGCAGAGTCAATAAAGTTACAATTTATACTAATTTTGGATAACTTGGATTGGCTAAAATACAAGGGTAAAACGTGCAGTTAATGAATGAAATGATGACACAACTTGATAATGAATCCTCTCAAGCTGGGTTAAATTACCCCACAGAAAGTTCCTTTAGTGAAGGGATAGACGATGAGCAAAGAAAAAAGATAGACGTTAATCAGGCAATCCAAGAGCTTTTAAATTTCTCCAGTCGAAAAACGAGTGGTGCTTTCCAATTCTCCATAGACGAAATCAGTTGGAAAGTTTTTATAGACCAAGGTACGCTTCAATACACCTCAATGTCCATCCAAGGTTTAACTGAACTCAATTATCATCTCCAAGCTCTTAACTGTAAGCAAGCAATGGAAGCAATTAAAGCGGTTAAGGGGACTGAACAGAGAGGGCAGCAGTTAGCAGCAATGCCCTTACATCGCATAATTAGTTGGTTACATAAACAAGGATTTATTTCTCGTGAGCAAGGGTCAGATTTATTCCAGAGAATTAGTCGAGAAGCCCTTGAACCCCTATTTTGGCTCAACCAGAATCATAATAATTGGCAAGAAGAGAGTCCAGAACCGTTGTCAGTTGAACTTGCGCCATCTCTATCAATGCCAATATTAGTTGAAGAATTATCGGAGCGATTACAAACTTGGCAAAACCTGCTTGATGTCATTGAGTCTCCCTATCACCGTCCCTATTTATTTAATGCTCCTAGTAATGAAAAGTTATCGAATTCCGTTTTACTGAAACTCTCTAAGTTGATGAGGGGATTTAGCATTCACCAAATGGCTAATATTATTAAGCAAGATGAAATTAAGTTAGCTCAAATGCTTTATTCCTATATCAAAAGTGGAAAAATCTTTTTACGAGAGCCAGAAGTCCCTTGGAATAAACTACCAAAACCACCTCGGTTATCACAGCTATTAAATTCTAGTTCCCTTAATTCTAAAGTTGAAGCATCACAAAAAATCTTTAAAATTGCTTGTGTTGATGATAGTCCAACCATTTTGCGCGAGATGAAACGTTTGTTAGGAGGAGAAAATTATGAGATTACGGTAATTAATAATCCAGTAGAAGCTGCTTCGATTTTATTTCGGTTGAGACCCAATTTAGTTTTTATGGATATCTCAATGCCAGAAATCAATGGTTATAAGTTATGTAGCTTATTAAGAAATAGTAATGCTTTGTTTGAGATTCCGATTATCATGGTTACAAGTCGAACTGGTATCATTGATAAGGTGCGAGCTAAGGCTTCTGGGGCAACAGACTATTTAACTAAACCCTTTACGAAGGAAACTCTTTTGGAACTCGTCCAAAAACATCTTAACTAAGTGTTGCAAACTTTTATAATCAGTGATTGTAAACTGATATTCATGTGAATAGACCCTGAAATTAAACGATTGGTGAAAAAACGATGAAAGAAATTTTAGTCATTGATGATGTTCAGTCCGAACTCCGACTGATTAAAAGTTATCTAGAGAAAGGGGGTTATACCGTAACAGCGGTTGGTAGCGCGATTGAAGCATTAGAAAAACTTAAAGAATATACCCCTGATGTGATTGTGACCGATTTAGTGATGCCAGAAATGAATGGTTTGGAGTTCTGTCGCAAGCTCAAAAAAGATGAAGCGATGGCACAAATTCCAGTGATTGCTTGCACAACCAAAGATCGGCAAGTGGATCAAAAGTGGGCCCATAAACAAGGGGTAGCAGCTTATTTGGTTAAACCTTGTACCCAAGAACAGATTGTAGAAGCTGTTGAATCAGTGGTGGGTTAGAGATGGAAACGCCAAACACAACCGAACGTCTTAAGCAATTATTACCGCAGCTTTTTGAGCGCGATCGCGCAACAGGAGAACGCTATCTGACCTTTGAAATTACCCCAAGCCTGAAGGCAGCTATTCCTCTCTCTTTGCTGTGGGAAGCTGCTATTTTACCCGCAGTTGCCATTACCCCAATTCCTCAGATGTCTCCCTATGTTTTAGGCTGGCATAATGGGCGCGATCGCGTTTATTGTGTTATTTCCTTAGCGGAATTTTTAGGGCTAGCCTCAACGAGTGAAAAATTACGCTTTCAAAAATACCCGACCTTGATTGTGCAAGTTCCTTCTTCGCAACCCACCATTACTGGTCAAAACCAATCGTTACTTCTAGGACTTACAGTCAGTCGGATTCTACGGACAGTTACTGTTACTCCCGAGGCGCATACAGATCGTGTTGACGGATTTCCCGCTGCTTTGACTCCTTATTTGCAAGGCACCTTAAATCAGGAGAAACCACAAGCAGTTCTTAATCTTACTGCTATCACTGACCAAATCAGATAATTATTTCTATTTACTTAATCCATCCCAACCGAGGAACTTTGCCATGACTAACTTAAAAAATGTTTCTGAATCTCAATCTTCTCAAACCACTACCCAAAATGGAGCTAATCATTATTCTGTGGTTGAGGAGCGCTCCTCAACAACTCAGCAATCAACCCCTGCGAAATCATCCCAAGCATCAACCCTTCAGAGTCGCTTACTCGTATCAGTGCTGCCCACTTTACTCGTTCCCTTAGCCGTTGCGGGGACAGCAGGCTGGTGGATTATCCACGAACAGTTGGAAAATCAGTACAAAGCTCGCTTAGAAGAACAAGCATTGATTGCAGGTGAGGATATGAGTCAATGGTTAAGGAATTATCTCGCGGTTGCCGAAACCATAACTCAGAACGCAATGGTTGTGGAAGCAGTGCGTTCTGGGAGTAATCAGGTAGTGACTGAGGAGATTAATCTAGCAGGAGTTAGGGAATTAGAGGAGCAGTTTCAGGAAACTAAATTACTCAATCCAAACACCGACTTAAATGAGTATTTACAGCAGATTACTTCCGCTCATGAGATTAGTGAGATTATTATTACTGAGAAAAATGGCTTGAATGTTGGCTATAACGTCATTACCTCTGACTTTGTTCAAAAAGGGGAACCTTGGTGGGAAGATGGGAAAAGCCAAGGTGTTGCCATTGGAGAATTAGAATATGATGATTCAACTGCAACTGATGTGATTCCTCTAATGCACTCCATTGAAGATTTGGAAACAAATACGTTTCTCGGCGTAATCAAAATGGGAATTCCTTTTTCCTCTCTCCAGACGATTGAAGCCACCTTAGAACACTCTGGTCTTTTGCCCACGGCACAAGTGCAAGTGTTTAATACCTCCAACAGTCAAACTTTAGTTACTGTCGGAACGGAAGGAAGAATTCAAGATGCTTCTCTTGAAGGAGGAAACCCTTTAGAGGTATTGGCAGCAGCCATGGTTGAAAACATTGAAGCAGAGGAATCTTCCCGAGATGAGACATTGGGCGCGATCGCTGCTGCTTATAATTTTAAGGAGTATTCATTTGCAAGCCATGATCATGAACAAGACGTTGCTAGTCAAGAAGATGCACCCATCGAACAAGAAATTATTCAAGCGAACTTGATCTATAACGGACGTAATTATCAACTGGCAACCGTCCCTGAAACCGATTGGGTTTCTATTGCTTCTGTTGAAGAACAAGTGCTGCAATCAGCAGGAAATGAATTGATTAGCGTGTTTGCCACTGCTGGAGCGATTTTAGCAGCGTTAGGAGCTGGGGTGGCTTTCATTTTAGCGCGTCAACTGTCTTCACCACTCATTGATGTTTCTCAATCCGCACAAAAAGCAGCAGGTGGTGATCTCTCAGTGCGAGCGCAACCCCAAGGGAGTTATGAAACCCAAGTGCTTGCCGAAAGTTATAATAACCTAGTGGAACGAGTCCAACAACTGCTGAAGGAACAGGAAGAAACGGCAACTCAACAACGTCAACAGCGTGAAGAATTGGAGGCAGAAGTTGTCCAGTTAATGAGTGATATTGAAGATGCTTCTGAGGGGGATTTAACTGTACGAGCGCAGTTGATGGAAGGGGATATTGGCATTGTTGCTGACTTGTTTAATGCCGTGATCGAAAACTTACAAGAAACCGCCCAACAGGTTAAAACCGCTGCCTCTCAGGTGAATACCTCTCTTGGGGAAAATGAGGTGGAAATTCGGCAATTAGCAGAGGGCGCGATCGCGGAAGCCGAAGAGATTCAATCGACGCTCAAATCCATTGCCCAAATGAATACCTCCATTCAAGAGGTTTCTGGAAATGCCCAAAAAGCCGCTAGCATTGCTGATACGGCTCTAACCACCGCTCAAGAAGGGAACCAAGCCATGGATCAAACGGTGCAAACCATTCAGAGCTTACGGGCCACGGTGGGAGAAACTTCTAAGAAAATGAAACAAATGGGAGAATCAGCACAGAAAATTTCACAAGTGGTCTCTCTCATTGATGAAATTTCCTTGAAAACCAGCTTACTGGCGATTAATGCCAGTGTGGAGGCAAACCGTGCTGGAGAATTGGGACAAGGCTTTACCGCCGTTGCGGAACAAGTGGAAGCCCTCGCTGAACAGTCTGCCTCTGCTGCCAAAGAAATTTCCCAAATTGTCGCCAATATTCAACAGGAAACTCAAGAAGCGATTGAAACCATGGAACAGGGAACCTCTGAGGTAGTGGAAAGTACCCGTTCCGTGGAAGAAACCCAAGCGCGACTCTCGGATGTGGTAGAACGTTCCGAAGAAATTAACACCCTTATGCAGTCGATTTCTCGTTCCACCGTTTCTCAGGCAGAAACCTCGCAAGCAGTAGCACGACTCATGGAACAGGTAGCCAATTCCTCTCAAAACCGTTCTCAAACTTCCCAAGAGGTGGCACAAGCAATTCAAGAAACGGCGCAAGTATCAAAACGCCTCGAAGAATCAGTACAAGGATTCAAGGTAGAGAAGGAGTAATTGTCCTT
>JBKHER010000156.1:0-6520 GCA_046540715.1 Halothece sp. | reverse complement strand
CTTGTGTCATTTCCGCCGCATAGGCGAAACAGGCTAAAATATCTTCTCGTTCTAAGTCTGGATATTGATCTAAAATGTCCTGAACTGTCATCCCCTCAGCCAAATCGTTGAGAATAGAAGAAACCCAGATGCGATGTCCTTTAAGACAGGGTTTTCCATAATCATAGTTGGCATCAATGATGATGCGCGATAATAAATTGGAATGGCTTGACATCTTTTTGTCCGTACTTAGTGGCATAATTCTATATTGGCTTAGATAATTAAAAGTGTCAATCAAATTTACAGAAATTTTGTCCGTATAAAAGAAGTTGTCAGCGATCGCGCAGAATAAAATGCAAGCCCTTATCTACAGAAAGTCCGTTTACATTTCATCTTTTATATGGACAAATAATGCCCCTAGAAATTGGTGGGGGAGACTCAAGACGGATCATTCGGAAAAAATTGAACCCCTTATCCTGAGAACCCTGTGAAATTATAGAACCCCCAATTGTGCGCGATCGCGCCATTGAAAAAATCACTCAACTTGATTGCGACAGCAATTCCATTCCGATTCCCTAGAAAATTTGCTCCCAATACTGTACAATTACTGAAAAAACAGGCTATCCCCGATGAGAATTTTAGTTACTGGCGGTGCTGGATTTATTGGTTCTCACCTCATCGATCGATTAATGTCAGAAGGACATGAGGTGATTTGTCTCGATAACTTCTATACTGGACGCAAAGATAATATTAAACACTGGCTGGATAATCCCTATTTTGAAGTTATCCGTCACGATATTACCGAACCCATTCGCTTAGAAGTGGATCAAGTTTACCACTTAGCTTGTCCCGCCTCTCCCGTTCATTATCAATTTAATCCCGTGAAGACAGTTAAAACCAACGTTATGGGAACGCTGTATATGTTGGGGTTAGCCAAACGGGTTAAAGCAAGATTTCTCCTTGCTTCCACCTCCGAAGTTTATGGCGATCCCGAAGTGCATCCCCAACCCGAAGAATATCGGGGAAATGTCAATTGTAACGGTATCCGTAGTTGCTACGACGAAGGAAAGCGTATTGCGGAAACCTTAGCGTTTGACTATCACCGTGATAATGGCGTAGATATTCGCGTCGCCCGAATATTTAATAGTTTAACTGGGGATCAAAACGTTCTGTATTACAAAGGGGATCAGTTACACTATAAAACTTTTACTGAGTGTTATGAGCATATTCAAGGGGATATTTCTGATGTTTCTGTTCCTTGTTTTGATCATAATGCTAATCTCGTAATTAAACCAATTTCTGCAATTTGGAAACATAAGGTTAAGAAAAAAGGGTACAAAATAACAACCACTTGGGGCAAACAAGTTAAAATCACTGAAGATCATAGTTTATTTACCCAAGATCAAAATGGCTTGCCAAAAGCGGTATTTGGAAAAGATTTAAGTGTTGGGGATGCAGTCGCTGTTCCTCATACCCTTCCTTTCTGGGAGAAACCGTTAGAACCGTTTTATTTAAGTGATAAACTGAGTGATCAATCAGGAATTGGAATTATCAGCGATCAAATTATTTCCCATTTAGAGCAATTCCCTGAAAAAATTCGCCAATATTTAGCGAATAAACAAATTGCACCGCGTCAGTTTTATTCTCGTATCAAACGATATGAAACCGCGAATAAGTTGCCATTAGAACTCTGGAGATATTTAAATCTTCCCTTTTCAGGAAAGGAAAAAATTGTTCCGAATTATTCTAAGCAAGCAATTAATAACTATATTGAAAATACCTCTACTTTCTTATGGTTCTTAGGATTTTACTTAGCAGAGGGTTGTTTAATTAATAAACATCAAGATTATCAGCTATTGTTTAGTTCTAATGTTAAGTATTTAGAAAAACTGATTGCTGTTACAGAAGAATTATTTGGATTAAAAACTTCAATTCGATTTGATCCAGAACAAAACCGATCTCCTGCGGTGCATATTCGATCAAAACTCCTTGTTAATTTAGTAATTGATAGTTTTGGGTTTGGGGAGAAACTTAGTACAGAAAAAGACATTCCCAATTGGGTTTTACAGTTACCAAAAGAACAATTAGTTTACTTTTTACAAGGATTCTGGGAAGGAGATGGTAACCACGATGCTAAAACAACAGGTTATCGGCTTATTTTTAATAGTTCCAGTCAGCAAATTATTGAAAAATTAGTTCTGATCTTAGCGAAATTTGGGATTATCGGGAGTGTTTCTGAGTTTTATACAAAAGTTAAAAAAGAAGACACTCAGCAATACAAATCCTATCGGTTAACGGTGCAGGGGTTAGATAATTACTCAATTTTAGACCTAACCGAAACCAAGCAAACCTTACCAGCCAAAACCACAGGGAATCTCGCTTGGGGAATCATCAAAAATCTGGAAGAATTTGAGATTGATGATTATGTTTATGATTTCTCAGTTCCTGAGTATGAGAATTTTATCGGTGGGACTTATGGCATTTGTTGTCATAATACCTATGGCCCTCGGATGTTGGAAGATGATGGGCGAGTGGTGAGTAATTTTGTTGCCCAAACCCTACGTAATAAACCCATTACCGTTTATGGGGATGGGTCGCAAACTCGTAGCTTCTGCTATGTTTCCGATATGGTAGATGGCTTAATTCGGCTAATGAATGGGGATTATATTGGGCCAGTGAATTTAGGCAATCCCGGGGAATATACGATCCTCGAACTCGCGCAGAAAATTCAGAATATGATTAATCCTGATGCAGAGATTGGGTTTAATCCCCTTCCAGAAGATGATCCCAGAAAGCGTCAGCCGGATATTACGAAAGCCCGAGAAATTTTAGGTTGGGAACCTCGCGTTCCGTTGCAAGAGGGATTAGAATTGCTCATTGAAGACTTTCGCAAACGCTATTCTATCCAGTCGCCATCAAAAACTCAGCAGTAGGATCAATACTATTTAGGGCTTGCTAAATTAAGCTGAAAATTTGATCACCTGTTAACGAAGCTCAACTTTTTCAGTGACCAGTAATTAGGGAACGAATAACGAATAATATCAAATCCGAGAAATTAACCCTGATTTTGGAGTTAGGGAGCGAGACGCTCCCACTACACTTACCAATCGTTTGAGGAGTGCGAGCATCTTGCTCGCTATGCCAATTAATCAAACGGATTTGATATAACAAACTTCACTGACAATTGGACTTTTTCAGCAAGCCCCAGTTGTTATACCGTTTTGGACAATTTGCGCTACATTCAGATCCCCCCAACCCCCCGATATTTTGGGGGGCGAAGGGGGGATAAAGGGGGGTTGACTTTTTGAAGATGGTATTACCTCTGAAGTTCTCCCAATAGCGCGTAAAAGGGATCCCATTCATTTTCTAAAGTAATGGGTTCCCAAACCGACTCAATCACAGGGCGTAAGAGGGCAGTTTGGGGATTTTTGGCTTTGAGACGAGGTGTAACTGCTTCCAACTGTTGATCTGAAACTTCTTTTAAGGCTTTTTGATAGCACTGCTGCCAAGTTTGCCAAAGTGTTTCTCTCTCTTTTAACTGTTCCACAAATTCGGCATTTTCTAAAATAATGCTAGAATTTTCTTGCCAATTCGGGCTAAACCAATTTGCCAACTCAGCAAAGAAGCGATGATAGGGAACTTGAGTTTCTTGTAAGAAATTAACTGTCTCTTCTACTAAGCGCTTTCCTGTTTCTGGCGATAAAGATACAAAGCCTAATTTTTCTAGCATTAACTGCTGATACTGTTGCTGATAATGGGCTTCAAACTGTGCTAACCCCCTTTCTAAATGCTTCACTGACATTACCATTGCTAAGGGGGCTTGCAATTTTTCTAAATTCCAGCGACAGATCCGCGGTTGATTGCCATAAGAGTATAATCCCGAATAATCAAAATAAGCCGCGGTAAAACGAGGACTATAGGTGGGAATAAAGGCATAGGGGCCATAATCAAAACTTTCCCCTGTAATTGACATATTATCGGTATTGAGGACTCCATGACAGAAACCAGCAACCATCCACTGCGCTGCTAACTCCGCTACTCGCTGCACTAATTCCTGATAAAAGTAAGCATATTTTTCCTCTTCTGCTTCTAAATGAGGATAATAATAGTGAATGACATGATCTAATAGCTTTTGGGCTAAATCAGGACGTTGTAAGTAGTTTAAGCGTTCAAATGTGCCAAAGCGAAGATGAGAGTGACTCATCCGAATTAAAACTGAGGCGCGAGTAGGGGAAGGTTCATCTTCACGCCAGAGGGATTCCCCTGTTTCAATGAGGCTTAAACAACGAGAGGTGCGAACCCCCAATTGATGTAAAGCCTCGCTAGCGAGAACTTCTCTCACGCCCCCTTTTAGGGTTAATCTGCCATCAGCGGTGCGAGAATAAGGGGTTTGTCCAGACCCTTTAGTGCCAAAATCATATAAGCGACCATCTTTCCCTCGCACTTGTCCATAAATAAATCCTCGTCCATCTCCAAGATAGGGGTTATAACTCCCAAATTGGTAGCCGTGATATTTTAGAGCCAGAAATGGATGGACTCCTTGAAATTTCCCAAAGGCTTCGATAAAGTCTTCCTCTGTAACTTCTGACGGATTTAAGTTCAGTAGGGGGAGTAATTGATTATTGCGAAATCGTAAGAAGTGGTGGGGAAATTCGGCGGCGGTGACGACATCATAATAATCTTCCCCAAGGCTTTCGAGGGCGGTTTCGTAATTGAGATTTAGGAAGGGATTGGCGGTAGTCATAATTTAATCTTGGAGCGGATAATCCTTCATCAAGTTGGGGGAGTGTGGCTAAAAGGGTTAGTAAAGATGGCTTGCTAACGGGTTCAATAATTAGTCTGCCATGGCAGGCTATGAGCCTCACTGTTTCTTTTCATTGTACAGACGGACAATTTCTGCAATTACTTCTTCGATACTTAACCCATCGGTGACGAGTTCAATGGCATCGGGGGCTTTTTTTAGAGGCGCGATCGCGCGATCGCTGTCATAGGTATCTCGCTGTTGAATTTCCCCTTGTAATTGGTCTAAATCAATATCTTCTTTCCCCTGAGTGGTTAATTCTTTTTGCCGTCGTTTTGCCCGTTCTTCTACGGAAGCGGTGAGAAAAATCTTTAGATCGGCCTGAGGAAATACATTGGTTCCAATATCACGTCCTTCAGCGACTAAACCCCCTTTCTCTCCCCATTTTCGTTGTTGGGAAACTAATTTCTCTCGAACTGCTTTTTGGGCAGCGATCGCGGAGACATTACGAGTCACGATCGCGCTACGAATTGCCTCAGTGACATTTTCTCCATTCACTCTCACTTCTACCGGAACATTGGGACGAGTTCCCACCAATAATTCCAGGTCACATTGGGAAATTAATTCTGCTACGCCGGCTTCATCATCAATAGCGGTTTCTGAATTAAGAACTAACCAAGTTAACCCGCGATACATTGCGCCAGTATCTAAATAGAGTAAGCCTAATTTTTGGGCCACTAGACGAGTTACTGTAGATTTTCCCGCCCCCGCCGGTCCATCAATAGCAATAATAGGAGCGCGATCGTGCAGTATCATATTATCAATCAACCTCGTTTTTCCCAAATCAACTGCTAAAGCCAATAACCCTTTTTTCTCCACTTTTTCTAAGGGTTGTAAGGTATCTGGATCTACCAACGCCGTATAATCAAACTGGGAAGGTAACCAAGGAGCATCCTGACGTAAAATTTCAAGTAATTCTGTAGCCTCACGAACTTGTTTTTGCTCAAACGCCTGTTTCGCTCGTTTTAACCCTTGATATAATCCTTGGGCCTGCTTTCGCTGTTCTGGGCTTAAATACTGATTACGGGAACTATAAGCTAATCCCGACTCTTCCCGTACAATGGGACAAGCACAAATTTCCACAGGAAAATTTAAGTCAGTAACTAACCGCCGAATAATCGCAAGCTGTTGTGCGTCTTTCTCCCCAAAATAAGCCCGAGTCGGTTGAATAATATTAAATAACTTGGTGACAACCGTAGTAACTCCCTGAAAATGCCCGGGACGACTTTCGCCACACATTTGAGAAGTCATCGTGACTGGTGGAACAACATGAGTCAATTCCTCTTGAGTCTCTGTTCCTTCCACCTGTGTCGCTTGCGGGTATAATTCCGCCACTGTTGGCGCGAAAACAAGATCTACTCCTGCTTCCTCACAAAGGTGACTGTCTTTTTCCAATTGACGCGGATATTGCTCTAAGTCGGAATTCGGTTCAAACTGAAGCGGGTTAACAAAAATACTGACCACGACGAGATCATTGTCTTGTCGGGCTTTAGAGATTAAACTCAAATGACCTGAATGCAACGCTCCCATCGTGGGAACTAAAGCAATCCTTTGATCTCTTTGCCATGCTGATTTGAGTTGAGTTCGGACTCCTGCAATAGTTTTGAACAGACGCACTAGCCTTTCCTTTCTAATACCGTTTTGGACAATTGGCGTTACATTCAGATCCCCGAAAGGGGAGCTATTTTATCTTTTCTTCCACAAGAAGACTCTCATCATAATCTTTGATTTGATGAGTGA
>JBKHER010000155.1:0-6585 GCA_046540715.1 Halothece sp. | reverse complement strand
CGGGGAAGGGACTTTCGCCGCCTTCAGAACCTTCGCCCCCTTCAGAACCTTCGCCCCCTTCAGAGCCTTCACCGCCTTCAGAACCTTCGCCGCCTTCAGAACCTTCGCCTCCTTCAGAGCCTTCGCCTCCTTCGCCAGCTTCACCACCGGGACGTAAAATTTCTAATCCTTCGGCAGATGCTTCTCCCAAGTCAAACTGGTTGTCGAGAACCGCACTCATGATGCCATTGAGACTGAGGGTAATTCCTTCTTCTGGCACTTCTCCATCGACAGTAAAGTTTAAGGACAACTCACCGCCGTCCTCTTCATTAAGACTGTCAGGCTCAATATCAAAGCCCACTGTGGGTGCTTCGGGTTCTTCTACTTCCTCACTGGCAGCGTTGAAGAGAACTTCTCCCTCATGGTTAACATCTCCGTCCACTGGATTAAGGTCTTCATCAAGGGTAAGGGGCGTTTCATCAGTAATGGAGAAGCCAAAGTCAAATCCTTCTGCTGGATCATCAGGGGTGTTGTTTTCTAGCAGTTCTAACCCTAAGGTTTCTAACGCAACACTGCTTAAACTGACGCTAGTGGTACCGCCGACTACAGAAAAATTATTTCCATCAGGTTGTAACTGTGCGTCAATGCGGACATCCCCGATGTCTGTTCCCGCTAATTCCTCATTGTCAAGAAATTCTGCGAATTCTGGAGACAGTAAGAGGTCAATGTTGCTGAGTGTCGCGGTTCCAGCTTCTACGTCCGTTTCGATCTCAGGAGCAGAAGCATCGGCTAAAATCCCCTCAAAGTCTTCTTCTTGATCAATTAAGTTAAAAGGAGTGCCATTTTCTAGGAAGAAACCACTGGTATCTTCACCGACACGGCTTTCATCAAAGCCAATAATGGGGTCAGTAATCTGAGGTGCAGGAAGAATTTCAACGGTTGTCGAGCCACTGTCAGCATCAACCTCAACCTGATCTGTCTCTTCGATCGTAAAGTTAATTCCTTCTTGATCTACTTCCTCAATTTCGGAGACAAAACCATCATTAACCAGTAGCTCAAGGGTTGCAGTTTGAGAGCTAATGATAGGAGTAATGCTATCTAAAGGACCTTCATTAAACTCCTGAGCCTCGCTCAAACTCTCGAATTCTTCAATTTCCTCAATGACTAACCCATCGACAAATTCTTCATTGGTGTTTTGCTCGTCTGGGTCATCTAAGGCATCCGTATTAACTAGAGCTTCTCTAGAAAAGCGAGCTAAGGGTCTGGTTTCTCCACTGTCGAGGCTGAGGGTAATTGGAACCCGCAAACCACCCTCTGGAGGCTCTTCACTGAGTTCAAAGGTAATAACTGTACTGGTTGTCCCTTGATCAATTGCTTCGTCTATAAAGAGCGTTGGCGATGCACTAATGCTCACGTCAACCATTATGATTTCACTCCTATATTTTTAATGTCACTGGATTTTGTTGATACTTAATCTCAACTATTTCAAGGAATATTAGCATTTATTCTCAAATTTAACAAGACTTAATGTTAATTTAATATCCAATTCAAGGGTACAAAGATTATTTTTTTAGAATAGTGGTGAAACTTAGATAAAATCTAATTGAAAGATTATATCATTAAAGTCTTGATCGCCCCCACCCTCGCGATCTTCGATGCCGAAGGTATTATCAGCTAAAATGCGAAAATGATCAGCTCCATCAGAGTTGGCACCAATATAGGGAAAATAGGCTTCTACGTCTTCTGGAAGTTCATCGGGAATTTCGTTTAAATCTCCGCCCTGTGCCAGAATAAAGGGAACCATGATTTGCCCTCCTTCGACAGTAAAACGATCGCCTTGAGCGGCATTACGGTCTAGAATGGCATCTTCTCCAAAATTTTGACGGGAGTTCGCTAACGCTGCTTCTGTATAGCCGTCTTCCTCTGGAGAAATGACCCCATTTCCTGTATCGATGGTTCCAGCTTGATCTTGAACAGTATAAAATCCAATCAAATTATCAAATTCTGCTTGAGAAATTAGATCAAAGCCAAGAGTCGCAGTGACGGTTTCAGTAGTTTCGGTTAGATCAAAAACTTCTAATCCTGCTTGGGCTTGTAAGTTCGTTCCAGTACGCAGTTCTCGATTGGCGGTTTCTGTGGTAAAAGTAATGTTGTCTCCTGCTAGGGTAAATTGATTGTTCTCCTCAGTGACTTCTAAGAAATCAAATTGAACTTGTTCAATATTACGGGTATTAACTGTATCACTGGTTACATCTTGTCCCTCAATGAGATAATAAGCGATGCGATCGCCATTCTCGGCGGAGATAATTCGCTCTAGGGAGTTACTGGCATTTCTAAAGCCAAAGTTGAAAAAGTCAAGTTGCCCTGGTTCTCCATTTTCAAAGGTATTGGGATAAACGGAAAACAAACTTGCGCCATTATTAACCGCCTCTAGTTTCTCGGAAGCACTTTGGGGGAGGGTTTGCTCTTCGTTCAGAAACGTATAACCAATTTCAAAGACGGTGTTAGAGTCATCTCTAGTTGTTACCTCATGACGCAAATTTACTGGTTGATTAACAGGGGCAATGGCGGTAAAAATGTCATCGGAGACAGGAGAAGGCGTAATTTGTCCTTCTTCTGGAACCTTTATGGGATTACCAATGTTAGTGATTTCGCCATTAGCTTCCCCGTCTAAATCGCCGCGTCCGCCATCTACTAAGTTTAGAGTAATCTTTCTATCTTCAATTGTGATTCCATTTTCGTCTGATTGAGCAAATTTAGACCAGCGATCAGTTTCAGGATCAAAGTTGAAATAATTATTGATTTGCTGGTTTTCAGAGATGGTTAGTTCTACTTCGACTGCTTCCCCTTCAGGAACATTGGTAACTCGAAAGCTGGTTAAACTCTCAAAGACTAAATTATTTTCTCTTAGCCCAGAGGATGCTAGCTGATTGCGGCTTGCTGTTTCTACTGCTTCGGGTTGTTCAACGGTTTCTAGTTCAATTTCGGGATCAGTTTCTGGGGCGAGACTAAGTTCGGGACGGAAGACTGGGTTTCCGATATTAAAAATCTCCCCGTTAGCTTCTCCGTCTAAATCCCCTACGCCACCATCGACTAAGTTCAGAATGATCTGATTATCCTCAATGGTTATCCCACCAGCGTCTTCATTTTCTTCGGATTGAGGGAATTCAAACCAATTATTCTCTTCGGGATCAAAGTTAAAGTAGCTACTAGCGGATTGGTTTTCAGGAAGGGTTACTTGGACTTCCACAGATTCCCCTTCAGGAACATTGGTTAGCCGAAAGCTGGTTAGGGTGTCAAATAAAACATTTTCTTCTCGTAACCCCACCTCGGATAGCTGCTCTTGACTTGCTGTTTCTATCTCTGGGGGCTGTTCTATTCGTTCTAGTTCAATTTCGGGGTCGGCTTCTGGAGAAAGGGTAACGCGATCGCGCTCTGGTTGTTCTGGTTCTTGCGGGGGTTCAGGGGCTATCTCAGCGTTATCGGCGATGGTAAATGTAACCTCTCCCGCATTAGGAGCAATATTAAAGTCTGCGGTGTCTCTAACCCTGAAGGTAACTTCATCCACCCCTTCGTCAAACCTATCATTGTTAACAGGTAGGGTTAATCTTGCGGTTTGCGCTTGCACCACCAGAGCAAATTCATTTAATGTGTCTAAGTCAGGGGTTTCTAGTAACTCTGTCCCTTCAAAGTTGCCAAGATTATTGAGATCAAATTGGGCAAGGGGTTTGTCTGCACCACTATCAATACTGACATCAAAGGGAACAATCAGACCATCAGCAGGTGGCGGCTCGCTTAACTCAATGGTTAGCGTGGTTGTTGTTTCTTCCTCTTCTATGAGAAGGGTTGGCGATGCAGTGATGCTAACGTCCACCATGACTGGCTTGCTCCTTTTTAATCAGAGTTTTACTGATAATGACGAAATTTATACTATCATAATTGGCAATAATTAGCGAGTATTCGAGAGAGATTGCTCGTAGTTATTGCTGGCGCGATCGCGCTTTAGGAAGGCTATCTTGTCAGTCTAACCCTAGATCGCGTAAACTTGAGGAGCAATTTCAACAATTGATAAAGTTTCCCATTTAGTCATGATTCTCTGTATTGATAAGGTTCTCACTCCAGAAGAGTTACAATCCATTCAATCTTCTTTGGCTAATGCCGAGTTTGTGGATGGCAAATTAACCGCAGGCTGGCATGCGAAAATGGTCAAAGAAAATCAGCAACTCTCCAAGAAAGATGCGGTTGCCAAATCGGTCAAGGAAACTGTCACCAAAGGACTCTATCGCAATCAGTTATTTCGGATGGCAGTGAAGCCGAAAAATATTCGCTCTCCCCTGATTAGTCGCTACGAAGCAGGGATGTCTTATGGTCGTCATGTGGATAATGCGTTGATGGGGCAGGGTAATGATTTAATGCGCTCGGATGTTTCATTTACCGTTTTTCTCAACGCGCCTGAAGAGTATGAAGGGGGAGAATTAGTAATGGAAACCACCCAAGGGGAACAATCCTTTAAGCTACAAGCAGGGGCTATGGTGACTTATCCTTCTACCACTCTCCATCGGGTGGAACCCGTAACCAAAGGAGTGCGTCTAGTCTCAGTAAGTTGGGTACAAAGTTTAATTCGCGATCCTAATCGACGGGAGATTCTATTTGATTTAGAAAAAACTCGTCAGGCGCTTTTTTCTAAGCATGGAAAAACCCAAGAGTTTGATTTAGTGGCAAAAAGTTGTGCTAATTTATTACGGCAATGGTCGGAATTTTAAAAAACTGTTTCTTGATTAAACAGGAACTCTAAGCATCAGTATCAATCGTTTTTAAGTTAGAGAAGCTGTAACCCGCGATTCCGATACAAACCAATCCTAGGGAAGAAAGAGTGTACAATAACGCAAAACCACTCCCATTCCCTGCCCCAAAAACGCCACCAAAAACCCCATTTAAAATTCCTCCTTCCTGCATAGCGGGGACAAATACCTTGTCTGCTAAAGGACCGGCAATTAATTTGGCTAAGGGAGAAGCAACTCCCACAAAAGCAGAACTAATTGCAAGCACTCGTCCTTGAACATCAGCTTGCACGTTGGTTAACACAATTGCTTGTCTGGCACTTGCCATAATGGGAAAATTGATGGAGGACAGGAATTGAGCTGGAAACCATAAGAATAAGGTTTGTCCTAAACCAAAGACGATTTTACTCAAGCCCGCCCCAATCATACTCAACAGAACTAAATCAATTTTGCGTCCTGGCATGCGCCAAACGCTTACCATAATTGAGCCTAAAATGCCACCAATTCCAGCGGCGGCACTAACAAATCCCAAGACTTGGGTATCATTGCCACTACGCGCCAAGATCATCGGAGAGTAAAGGGCTTTGCCAATATCGTGAGAAAACTGAAAAACGGTTGCAAGGAAAATTAGACTCAATAAGCCAGGTCGGTTTAAGAGATAGCTAAAGCCAAACTTGATCTCTTTTCCCATTGAAGAACTAGAGGGATCTTGTTTTTTAGAAGCAGAAGAGGGATTGGGAATCGTAACGAATAAAACTGTCGCGATCGCGATTATAAATGTGACTAAGTCAATTCCTAAAATTCCTCGCAAACCCACAATGGGATATAAAGCACCAGCCACGGCAGGGGCAATAACCACCGATCCATAGTGCAATACCGATCCCAAGCCACTGGCGCGAGTGTAATCTTGTTGGGGGATCAGCATGGTAATGGAAGCAGTGTAGGCTAGTTTCTGTAAACGGGTAAATGCCCCATTGAAAGCCCCAATCAGGTATAGATGCCAGATTTCTAAGTTACCCCCCAGATACAGCAAGAAAATCATCACAGTGGATAAGCCAGCTACAGTATCACCGAGGATAATTAAGGTTTTACGAGAAAATCGATCCGCGATCGCGCCCCCCAAAGGAGAGGCTAAAATTGCTGGAATTTCAGTAAAAAACGCCAGTAGGGCAATGGGAGTGGCTTGTTCGCTGAGATTCCAAAGCCAGATCGTCAAAGCAAAGCGAGTCATATAACTGCCAACTGTGGAAGCCATTTGCCCACTCCAGACGATGATAAAGGTGCGCCAATTCTTCGAGGGTGGAGTTAGAGAGGGCATCTTGCTAAAGCCTATTCAACTTTACTATTCCTACTGAAATGAAAAGAATTGCTCTAATCATCCCAAAATCAGTTCTCACAGTGTATCAAGTTCTAGGAAGTGTTGGACAAAAAAATTTTTTCTAAATTGCTTGCCAAGATTAGTTTCCTATGTATATAATTAATTACTGTTGTCGAAAAGCAACTCGATTAATCCTCAGTAGCTCAGCGGTAGAGCGGTCGGCTGTTAACCGATTAGTCGCAGGTTCGAATCCTGCCTGGGGAGTTTTAACTAAAGTCTAAACTCTACCCCCTAGCTGTGTTGGAAATGGGACAGACCAATTCATTAATAGGTGATCGCCAGTTTCAGCACCTTTTCCTCTAAAAAGAGGTCTTAAACTTTTCAGAATCGGATCAGCTGCTGTGGATTTAAATTGGGGATTAGTGGCGACCGAGACGGTCGCACTACGGTGAGAATTCCGAGGCTTGTCAGCCCCGTCATTTCCTCACGATTGGTCTTGTCGTTTAA
>JBKHER010000154.1:0-6588 GCA_046540715.1 Halothece sp. | reverse complement strand
GATAAAGTAACCTAGACAGACATAAAGGATTAAGGAAAAAATAGCCATGCGAATGTCTCAAATGCTTTTGATGACGTTACGAGAAACGCCCGCCGAGGCGGAAATTCCCAGTCATCAATTACTTTTACGAGCGGGTTATATTCGTCGCATTGGGAGTGGACTTTATGCCTATCTCCCCCTAATGTGGCGCGTTCTCAATAAGGTATCTCAGATTATTCGGGAAGAAATGGATGCCGCCGGGGCGCAAGAATGTCTCTTACCACAGCTACAACCCTCGGAATTATGGGAAGAGTCAGGGCGTTGGGAAACTTACACCAAAGCTGAGGGAATTATGTTCTCTCTCATTGACCGTCAAGAGCGACGATTGGGACTGGGCCCTACTCACGAAGAAGTGATTACAGCCATTGCTAGAGACAGTATTCGCTCTTACCGTCAGTTACCCCAAAATTTATACCAAATTCAAACCAAGTTCCGCGATGAAATTCGTCCCCGTTTTGGCTTAATGCGAGGGCGAGAGTTTATTATGAAAGATGCTTATTCGTTTAATGCTAATCCTGAGAGTCTCAGGGAAACCTATAACGCGATGAGCCAAGCCTATGCCAATATTTTACGGCGCTGTGGCTTACATTTTACTGCGGTCGAGGCTGATTCGGGAGCAATTGGGGGGTCAGCGTCTCAAGAGTTTATGGTGCTTGCAGAAGCGGGAGAAGATGAAGTTCTCTACACCGAAGATGGCAAATATGCTGCCAATGTGGAAAAGGCGGTTTCTATGCCCCCTGAAGCCCAACCTTCCCCTTTTTCTAGCTATGAGAAGCGAGAAACCCCAAATACGGCAACTATTGCTACGCTTTGTGAGTTTCTAGGTTGTGATGCAACCACTGTGGTGAAGAATGTTCTCTATGAGGCGGTTTATGACAATGGGAAGCAAGTTTTAGTCTTGGTGAGTATTCGCGGGGATCAAGATGTTAATGAGGTGAAGTTAACCAATATTCTTTCGGGAATGGCGGAAGATTATGGCGCACAGGCGTTAATTAATTTAAATGTTCCTGATGCAGACGCACAACAAAAATGGGCAACCCAACCCTTACCATTGGGCTATATTGCCCCTGATTTAGGGGATGATTATATTCAAGGGGGAAAGGGGGTTGAACGTGAGTTTCTTCGTTTAGTGGATGAAACCGCAGTGAATCTACAAAACTTTGTTACTGGGTCGAATGAAAGCGGTTATCACGTTGTTGGGGCAAATTGGGGAGAACAGTTTACCCTTCCGAAAACAGTGGTTGATGTTCGAGAAGCCCAACCCGGCGATCGCGCTACTCATGATCCTAACCAAATTCTCCAAAGTGCGCGCGGGATTGAAGTGGGGCATATTTTCCAACTGGGAACTAAGTATTCCGAAGCGATGGGGGCCACTTATACCAGTGAACAAGGACAAGAAACTCCGCTTTATATGGGCTGTTATGGGATTGGCGTGTCGCGGTTAGCCCAAGCAACAGTAGAACAATCCTATGATAAAAATGGCATCATTTGGCCGAGCGCGATCGCGCCCTATCAAGTCATTATTACCATTCCCAATGTTACTGATGAGCAACAATCTCAAGCCGCGGAAACTCTCTATCAAGACTTATTAAGCGCGGGAATTGAAGTGCTACTCGATGATCGAGACGAACGCGCGGGGGTCAAATTCAAAGATGCGGATTTACTTGGAATTCCCTATCGGATTGTTACAGGAAGATCCCTCGCTAAGGGCAAGGTGGAAGTCATCAAACGCGCCGATTTATCTTCCCAAGAGATTCCAATTGCTGATGCTGTTACCACGATTCAAGATTGGATGCAAAATTAAGGGCAAAAAAGGGGGGAAATTCCCCCTAACTGATAACTAGGTCGTTGCTTCGGCTTCAGATCCTACCCCTACTTCTTCTAGCCGTCCGTAGAAAATACCACGAACCTTTACGTCTTCAGGTTCTTTTGCCCCTAAATCAGTATCTGAAGGTTGCTCACTTTCAAAAGTTCCAGCAAATTCTCCAGTTACTTGATCCACTTTTTCAATTTGTAAGGAAATATGTCCTTTTCCTTTTTCATAACGCTTTTGATTTTCCTTTTGGAATTTCTCATCATCTGAGCTAGCACGTAATCCCACGGCACTATCATAGCCACTGGCAAGCCCTCTTGCTCTGGGATCTAAGAACAATGCCCCTCGATAAGAAGGAACCTCAAACTCACCCTCCAAATCAGTAGAAGTATTAATATTACTTAATCCCGTTTCAGTTTCAGCAGTTAAGCCTTTCACTGTAAAAAGGAAGGGAACTTGCTCGCCACCAGGAAGTTGAACGGTAATTGGCTGAAAGTCAATGCCATCAATTTCTTGAAACAGAAACTTCCCTTCTTCATTTAACTTCAAGTTGGCAACAATTTGATCCAAACTAGAAGTTGAACGAGTGAGCAACTTACCAGAGACAAATTCTGCTTCGCGACGAGAATTAGTGGGTTCTTCTTTTACATAAAATTCCGTCGGTTGCAGACACATATCCTTGATTTTATAGGTTTGATCGGGACTGATCTCAATGGTTCCCCGGCGGCTAGAGGCTAAACGAGGGCATTTATTGGCTAATCCCGTTCCTAAAACCTGATCATAAGTTAATTGACTTTTATCAACGTATTCGCTGGGCTCTTCCGCACAAGCGGTTAAAAAACTTAAACACAGCGCCAGGCATGTGGCTAATATTGCACGATATTTCATAATTTCTCTATTCCTCTATTGAAAAAACTCTCCGCTACAGCAATGTTATAGGTTGCGCCTAGTTGGCCATTCCAACCACTCCTTTAGTTTTCATCCTACGATCAAATTCTCATCTGGTTAAGATGATGATAAGTTTGAACTAACACGAGGGCGCATTGACCAAGCATCTCCGGCAGGAACCTTCCGAGGGCGGAAGGCGTAATCTCTGACTTAGTGTTGGTTGTCGTTTAGATAAAAGGAGGAGTCTAGCCAAAATTTTACGATAATCAAAAAAGTTATTGAATATCCAATTAGGCATTGTACACTCTACAGTTGCTTTTCCTCTCAAGGAAAGTGTCGAATACTCTCAAATTATGAAGTTTTGTAACTATATAAACTGATGGATCAGAAGGGAAATCATAAGCTGACCGAGGAAACAGAGCGTGTTAAGAACTTAGTTTTAGAAATTGCAAAGGATCATGAAGGGGATGGGCCAGCATTACTAGCATTACTCCGAGTTTTAGAAGCCTTACATTGGCAAGTGCGAGAAAAATTTTTCCACCCGGCTCTTCCTGAAACACGCCAAGAGTTATACCAATTACTACGTAATATTGAAGAAAATGGGGGTTGGCCCTATATTGAACGGATGAAGCTGCGATCGCTGCTTACACAGTTAGAATTTAGTGAAAATCAAGATAATCGGGAAGTATAAGGGAATGACTCATTCAACAATTCAATTCGGAACTGATGGCTGGCGCGGTGTCATTGCTGCGGATTTTACCTTTTCACAGGTGGAGAAAGTTGCCGCGATCGCGGCGGATATCCTAGAAAAACACTACGGTAATATTACCCAAAACCGCTTAATTGTTGTCGGTTACGATCGCCGCTTTATGGCGGAGAAGTTTGCCCTAGCCACGGCTAAAGCAGTACAGAAAGCTGGCTTTGATGTCTATTTAGCCAACTGTTATGCCCCCACTCCCGCCCTGAGTTGGGCAGCGAAAACCCAAGCCGCTTTAGGAGCCTTAGTTTTAACCGCCAGTCATAATCCCCCAGAGTATTTAGGGCTAAAAGTCAAGTCCGCTTTTGGGGGATCAGTGGGGAGATCAATCACCGCAGAAATTGAGGAAAACTTAGCCCAAGGAAACATTCCCCAATCTTATAATCCTGGAACTTTAGAGTGGTTTAACCCTTGGGATAGCTATGTGGAGGGATTACAGTCGAAAGTTACTATTAGGCAGATTCAAAGTGCCATTTCCCAAGGGAAACTAGAAATTTTTGTAGATGTCATGCACGGAGCGGCTGCAGGAGGGTTATCTCGCCTGATAGGAGAGGGAATTACTGAACTTAATGCTAACCGAGATCCCCTATTTGGTGGGAATCCTCCTGAACCCTTGCCGAACTATATTCCCGACTTATTCCAAGCGATTAAACAGGCAAAATCCGATCATCCCTCAGAATTGCGAGTAGGATTAGTTTTTGATGGCGACTGCGATCGCGTAGCAGCCATTGATGGGGAAGGGAACTTTTTAAGCTCACAAGTGCTAATCCCGATCTTGATTCAACATCTGGTGACTCATCATGGGTTTAGCGGGGAAGTAGTAAAAACGATCAGTGGATCAGATTTAATTCCACTGGTGGCAAAACAGTATGAACAACATCTCTATGAAACCGCGATCGGGTATAAATATATCGCCGAACGAATGTTAAAAACTGATGTCCTCATTGGGGGCGAAGAATCAGGAGGCATTGGTTATGGTACTCATATTCCCGAACGGGATGCCCTTTTATCAGCCCTATACGCCATTGAAGCGGTCGTTGTCACGGGAAAAGACTTAGGAAAGCTCTATCAAGACTTACAAGCTGAATTGGGATTCCATTCTGCTTATAATCGGGTGGATTTACCCTTAGCGAACACCGAAGCCAAAGACCGAGTTGCCAATATTCTTAACACAACTCCCCCTACTGAAATTGCGGGACAAGCGGTTAAAGACTGTCAAACCATAGATGGCTACAAATTCCGCCTCGCCGATGACAGTTGGCTATTAGTTCGATTTAGTGGCACTGAACCCTTACTCAGGCTATATTGTGAAGCTGGTAATGATCAGCAAGTGAAAACTATTCTGGATTGGGCCAAAAAATGGGCCAGTGAGTTATGAATTGCCAAAACCATTTGGAAATAATAGGAATCTTCCGACGATTGCTAATAAGCTACCCAAGAGAGTAACCGTGGTGGTGGCTAAATAAGTCCAGAGTCGGTTGTCTTGGCGTTCAATGTTGCCCTCTATTTTCTCTAATCGCTCACTTAAGCTATCAGTTTTTTCCTCAACTCTAGCCAGTCGAGTATCAATAGATTGTAGCTTCTCCCCTTGAGCATCAATCTTATTTTCTAATCGTTCTAAGATTTGAGCAAAATCGGTCTCTATAGCCATTGTTTTTAAATTACCCTTAAAAAGTAGATTTTATAGTTATTCCAATTATTTTCCGTAGTGCGACCGTCTCGGTCGCTACTAGGGAGCAAGATGCTCCCACTCTCAGCTTGATGGTTTTTATTTGGAATGACTATAATAGTGAAGCCTTATCTCCCATCTTAGATAACTAAGTTAAGCGCGATCATAGAGGGCGTATTGATCATGATTCAACCTCATCGGTATCAATTTCCTCGGAAGGAATAAAGGTCTCCCAAGGCAATAAAATGGGCTTTTCCTTAAAAATCAGTTGCCCCCGATAGGTTTCGCGGTCAATGGCAACTCCCTGCATTTGTTGGGCTTTGTAGGGATAAATCTCGTAACATTTCTCATAGATGTGTTGCGCCACTCTCAACAGATAAGGATCAAATAGTGGGGAAACATTTTCAGTATCGGGAGTGGAATTAACTTGTTGCACCATCGGACAATTGATTAAATTACCAGATCATCAATGAGCTTAACCGACTTTTAGGAAAAAATACAATGAATATGACACTTTCTTCTCGTTTCGATCGCGCTCTGACCTTTGCTAGTGATTTACATCGTGATCAAGTTCGGAAAGGATCCAATATTCCCTATATTTCTCATTTATTAGGGGTATGTAGCCTAGTATTGGAATATGGGGGTGATGAAGATAGCGCGATCGCGGCTTTACTCCATGATGCCATTGAAGACCAAGGAGGCTTACCCACCCGAGATAAAATTAAACAACATTTTGGGGAGAACGTCACAGCGATTGTTGAAGCCTGTACTGATGCTTATGAAACCCCCAAACCCCCTTGGCGTAAACGGAAAGAAGCCTATCTTAATCATGTCCCTGAGATGAGTGATCAAGTAGCTTTAGTGTCCGCCGCCGATAAACTCCATAATGCGCGTTCCATTATTAAAGATTGGCACGAAATTGGAGAAAAAATTTGGGATATTTTTAGTGTTTCCAAAGAAGAAACTCTCTGGTACTACCGAGAGTTAGCAGTTGCTTTTTACAAGCGAAAACCGACCCCAATTGCGACTGAGTTAAAGCGAACTGTTCAGGAGTTAGAAACTTTAACTAAGCCATAATTATTGCTGTTCAATAATCCCTTCCTAGGGATTGAAACATACGACTTTGCCCCTGATAATCAGGAACATCCCCGTTTCAATTAAAATAATCCCTTCCTAGGGATTGAAACAAAACAAGACAGATAGAAGATAAACAAGCCAGATTCTGTTTCAATTAAAATAATCCCTTCCTAGGGATTGAAACAAGACAAGACAAGAGCCACTGGAGAAAGCCTAGTTTCAATTAAAATAATCCCTTCCTAGGGATTGAAACACAAATTCAACCAGATCATGCCCTCGCTCTTGAGCTAAAGTTTCAATTAAAATAATCCCTTCCTAGGGATTGAAACTAGGGATGTGATATAG
>JBKHER010000153.1:0-6598 GCA_046540715.1 Halothece sp. | reverse complement strand
CTATACTAGCGACTGAGACGGTCGCACTACTATAACTTAATCAACGCTGATCTGATCATTAGATCTCTATTGATCCTTTGCCCCAATTACCGTTGGTTAAGGGATGGCTCAGAAATAATTTTTATATTCTATGACAGATCCAGTACGGACTGAAGAAAAAACCCAAGTTAATATCTTTACGTCTTTAATTGATCAATTTCGCCCTCAAAATTTCTTACCCAGCTTAAGTGCGGGGTTAGTTACTGGCATCATTGCCGTTATTCGAGCGATTTCTTACGCTGCCCTCATTTTTGCTGGGAGTCTTTCCGGTTATCTCCCTACTGGCGTGGGGATGGCTATTTTTAGCAACGTTGCTATCGGAATGGTGGTTGCTTTACTCGCTCCCTTTCCAGGAATCATTGCTACTCCTCTTGCCGCGCCAACTGCGGTTTTGGCAGCTTTAGCCAGCGCGATCGCGCTTCGGATGAGTGATTCCTTCCCGCCTCAAGAAATTTTAGTAACAGTGGTAGCAGCAATGGTGATTAGTACCATACTGGCGGGATTCCTACTCTTAGTGCTAGGGCGCTTGAAACTGGGCAATAACATCCAGTTAATTCCTCATACGGTAATTGGCGGGTTTATGGGGGGGACAGGTTTGATCTTGCTTCAAGGCTCGCTTCAAGTCATGACTAATGTGGAAGTGAATTTATCCGAGCTATCCACTTACCTGCAACCAGACATTCTCCCGAAATGGGGAACTGGGGTCATTTTTGCCATCATTCTCCTTGTCATTTCCGAGCGTTACAAGCATTTTCTGGTCATTCCAGGAACATTGCTTGTTTTTATCGCTACTTTTTATTTCGGATTTTTAGTAACCGATACCTCGTTTACGGAAGCCAAAGCGCAAGATTGGTTACTCAGTTTTTCCATTGATGGGGGACAATTGTGGCAACCTTTAACCCCGGCTTTGTTTGATGGGATTCATTGGTCAGTGATTTTCCAGAGTTGGGACGCGATCGCGTCAGTGATTTTCATTTGCCTTCTGGAACTGGTTCTCACAAAAAATGGGATTGAATTATTTGTCAGACGCGATATCGATATGAATCGAACCTTAGAAGCCGTCGGATTCGGCAATATCGTTGCCGGCTTAGGCAGTGGTATGGCAGGGAACCAAGCCCTTCCTAGCACCATCCTCGTTTCCAAAATGGGGGCAAGTCGTCGCCTAACGGGAGTCATTTGTGCTTTAGTTAGCCTTGCTGTTCTTTTCTTGGGGCCGTCTTTTTTATCCTTCTTTCCTCGATCAGTGATTGGTGCTTTATCCTTTTATTTAGGTCTTTCCCTCGTTATTAAATGGGTTTATAAAACTTGGTTTCAACTGGATTTATCCGAATACCTGATTATCATTGCTTCTCTCATTGTTATTTTCAGAGTCGGATTTCTCGAAGGAATTGCTGTGGGATTTGCCGCCCAAATCATTCTCTTTTTGTATAACTATGGGCAAAAAGACCTGATTAAAGAAAAGGGGGATGGTCAAGAACCCTCAACTGGCGTGATGCTTTCTACCTCTGACCGTCATTTCCTTGAAGAAAAAGCAAACCAAATTCAACTCTGGCAACTACAGGGATATATCTTCTTTGGGACAGCCAATCGCATCGTTGAGAAGTTCCGCCAACTCGTGAAGTTCAACCAACAGCAACAACTTTCCTATTTGATTATTGATGGTAGCCAACTAGAAGGACTCGATGCCTCTGGCGTGGTTAGCTTTGCTAAAATTTTACGACTGGCTTATCAACAGAAAATTACCATCGTTTATACGAATTTGAGTCCTTTAGTCAAACACAAACTGGATCGGGGTCAAGCCCTAGAAACCAATAATCCCTATTGCCAAAACTTTACCAATTTAGAGCAAGCCTTAGAATGGTGTCAAACTAAACTCTTAGAAGAGGTCTCGCTTAAAAAAATAGCTTAATTTTTTGGGGTCTTAGATCTTGTCTTTAAAAAGAAGCCTGCAATTGATCAATATAGTCTCGAAACCTTTCTAGGTCTGCTTTGAGAGTGGATTCTACCACTTGCCCTAAAAACAAACTATCCATAATCTTTCCTAATACCCCAGGAATGGAGTAAGCAACAGATAAACGCACAATGCTACTGGTTTTGCGATCATAAAATCTGACTGCTCCGCGATTGGGTAGCCCATCCACCGATTCCCATTGAATAATTTGGTGAGAGACTAAATTCGTAATGCGAGACAGCCAGCTAAATTCCCACCCCCCTGTGGCAAGTTTCCAGCGAGACAAATCAGGATTATCGGCTAGAACTTCCACAGAGTCGATCCATTTCATCCATTTCGGCATTTCTTCTAAGTTTGACCATAAGCTCCAAACTAGGTCAATGGGGGCATTTACTTCGATTTCGACACTGTGTTCTAGCCAATTAGACATTATTATTTGTTATTTGTTATTTGTTTAATCATAGTGACCTCTTGGGTCAACCGCACTTTTTCAGGTAAAAATTTCTTTAATCATTAAACGAAACTCGGCGAATAAAGGTGAAGTTAAGGAATCTGATGTTGTCAGGGTTGATTTAAGAGTTAGTTGTTCATTATCTTGACGATAAACTTCCACTTGTTGAGTAAAACGATCCACAATCCAATACTCCTGAACGCCTCCTTGTGAGTAAAGTTTTAATTTAGCCTGCTTATCACGGTAAATATTTTTTTCTCCTGGAGAAAGGACCTCCACAACTAATTCCGGAAATCCTGTAAAGTGACCGGCTTCATCCTCTATTTCAGACAGTCGTTGGTTACTAACCCAAACCAGATCAGGAATGACGCTATTCTCTTGGGATGAAATAATCCCAGGGGAGGAGGCAACAATTCCCGCCTTGGCTTGTTTTGACCATTGATAAAGTGCTCCACCAATAGCCAGAATTATCTCTTGATGTTTCCAATGGGGAGCACGAGTCACAAATAATTCTCCATCAATAATTTCGCGACAAAGTTCCTCATTCTCAGGAAGTGCGTCTAAGTCGTGGATCGTCCATCGGATGGGACTTGCAATTGAGTTCATCAGGTTCCCTTGTGATTTAGTGATGAAGGATGACGTTTGCTGCGCGTTCTCCAGAAATGGTTGCCCCTTCCATGCTATCAATATAATCCTGCTGAGTATAGCTTCCAGCAAGGAAAAAATTACTCACAGGCGTTTTCTGGTTGGGGCGATAAACATCCATCCCGGGGGCTTCTCGATAGAGGGATTGGGCAAGTTTAACCACACTATACCAAGTCATGTTTAAGTCTCGGGAAGAGGGGAATAATTTGTGGACTTGGGAGAGAACATGGTGCGCGATCGCGCTATTATTTTCTTTAATAAAGGGATCCCCAGGGGTTAACACTAATTGTAATAATGATCCTTCCCCTTCTCGATAATAATCACTGGGGCTAGTTAGGGCAAGATCCGCAAAGCAAGAAAAATCCGCATCGGGGGTATAAAGTAAATTATCTAATCCAGTCGCTTGTTGTAACTGTTTTCGTTTTGATTCATCTTGTAATTCCGTGACCCAACCATCAAAGCGTAATTGCACTGTTGCCACAGGAACTGCTTCCAATTTGTAGATATTATCAAAGGCTTCCCACTTGCGCCAGTCTTGGGGGAGTAGCCGTTTAATCCCAGGCACATCACAGGCGGCGACATAAGCATCGGCGATAATGGTTTCGGTTTCCTCTCCTTTGGCAATAGCTAATCCTGTTACCACAGTTTCCCCATCTTTTTCCTCATAGAAAACCTCTCTGACGCGACGACGAGTATAAATTTTGGCTCCTCTGGCTTCGAGATAATCAATAATGGGCTGATGGAGATATTCTTGCGGAGATCCTTCTAACATTCGTAATACAGAGGCTTCCGTTCGCGCCGCAAAAAGCTGGAAAATGGTTAACATACAACGGGCGGAAATATTCTCAGTGTCAATAAACCCAAGGGCATAGGCAATGGGGTTCCACATCCGTTTGAGACTGCCATCATTTCCCCCATGAGAGCGAAACCAATCGGCAAAACTAATATGATCTAAATCGCGAATGGTTTTCATCGCCCCGTCTAAATCGACTAAGCCTCTCACAATGGGGCTAGTGCCTAAAGCGAGAGAATTTGCCATTTTATCCACAGTTGAGAGTTGAGAGGTGGTAAAAAACGCTTTTAGCCCATTAAAGGGCGCACCAGTGAGAAAACGGAAATCCAGTTCTCCAATTTTTCCCCCTTCATTAATAAAGGTGTGAGTGTGTTCTTTCAGTCGCAGGTTCTCAATTGCCCCCACTTTCTCCATTAAGGCAAAGAGGTGATAATAGCAACCAAAAAAGACGTGCAAGCCCATTTCCAAATGATTCCCCTCTTTATCCACCCAACTCCCGACTTTTCCACCGACAAAGGGACGGGACTCATAAATTTCCACTTCCCATCCCGCATCGACTAAATTAACGGCTGTAGAAAGCCCTGCTAATCCCGCACCAACAATTGCCACTCGCATTCTGAATTGATTATCCTTATCTAACGTTTTTTAAATATTGTAAAGCAACCCAAGGGTTAAACATTTGCACTTTCATCAGAATGATCATTGTCTTCGTCTTCTTCTCTTTCCTCTGGCATAGAGGGATCATGGCGATGAATGCGAATCTGGTAAAGACGGGGGCCATCTGCTGAAGTCACTGTTAAGTCGAGGTTGTCATAAGAGAGGGTCTCTCCTTGTTGGGGAATTTTTTGGAACTGATAGAGTAAAAAGCCGCCAATCGTCTGATACTCATCGGTAATGGGGAGATCAAGGTCAAGCAATTCGTTGACTTGTTCTAAATTCATCTGGGCTTGTACAAGAAAGGTTTGATCATCGAGCATTTGTAACGCGACTTCTTCTGTTCCTGAAGCCGCTAATTCATTATCATCACCAATAATCTCATCAATTAAATCTTTCAGTGTCACTAACCCTGCTGTTCCCCCAAATTCATCCACCACCATCACCAGTTCTAAACGAGACCGACGCATGGTACTGAGAAGTTCTCCTAAGGGGGTAAATTCAGGGACAAAGCGCACGGGTTTAATCCAAGGGCTGATGGCAGTTTCAGGTTTCAGACGACCTTGAGCGAGGGGAATGGCAAGGGCTTTAAAGTCAATCATCCCGACAATGTCATCAAGGGAGTCCCCAGTAACGGGATAACGAGAATGTCCGCTGTTAACGACTTCTGCGAGGAGTTCGCCAAAGGTGGCATTTCTGGGAATGGAGGTAATATTGGTGCGAGGAATCATGATTTCTTCCACGAGAACTTCACTAAATTCAAAGACATTGTTAAGAAGTTCTCGTTCTTCCATTTCTAAGCCTGTGGATTCTCGTTCGGTGGCGATGATCAGTTGCAGTTCTTCTGAGGTGACGCGGTTATACCAACTATGAGGGCTATATTCTAATCCGAGGAAATGGAGTAAGGTTTGGGTGGAGCGATTGAGAACCCAAATAAAGGGATAGAATAAACGGGAAATGACCAAACTAGGAGTAGCTAGGAAACGGGCAATTTCTTCGGCGTGATGGAGGGCGATTGATTTTGGGGATAGTTCTCCCAAGACAATTTGTAGATAGGCAATCAGAAAAAATGCAAGGGGAACAGCAATGGAATGCCCTGCGATGCTAGTCCAAGGGGAAGAGAGTGGGGTTTGATTTAATCCCTGTGCGACTACCACGGCCATGGTATTTTCGCCAATCCAACCCAGTGCTAAACTAGAAAGGGTAATTCCCAGTTGCGTGGTGGATAGGAGTCGATCTAGTCGATGTTGTAACCTCTGTACGGTTTGCGCTTGTAAGTCACCGTTTTCCACCAGTTGGCTAATGCGCGATCGCCGCACCGCCACCATCGAAAATTCTGCAGCGACAAAAAAGGCATTAATGGCAATGAGAAGGAAGACGGATAATAATCGCAACAGTAAGTCTTGAATAGTAATTGTTAAAACTGCTCCTAATAAGGGAAATATCAAAGCACTTCCGTCCATGAAGAAGTTAGGCGATAGTAGTAGGATAATCTCTCTTATTTTAAGACTTTGAGAAACGTTCCTGTCTGCTTAATTTATACCAATTCTAGTAGTACACCCATTATTAGGCACATAAAGGTTAAGGGTACAGCAAGCCCTGATGACCCCACGCTCCATGAATACTGGGAAAATCGACGTACAAAATTGGGCAACAAAACATGGGCGAAAGGTTCTAAATTGAAACGAGTAGCCCATAATCAAAATCACAAATGTCCTGTGTGCGGAGAGAGTTTGTATAACGGAGAGGAACTGGAGACCCATCACATAGTACCTGTGAAAGAAGGTGGCTCAGACGACGCTGAGAATCTAATCCACTTACACGGAGCGTGTCATAAACAGGTACACAGTACGAAACCAAGTAAACTGGCTTGAAGTAAGACTTGAGCCGTATGAAACGAGAGTTTCACGTACGGTTCTTAGGGGAGGGGATGGAGGTGACTCCTGAACCTTACCCGACAAGCAAGAATCTCCCGCTAACCTTCGGTATAGCGGAGAGAGTGTCAAAAACTTATAGTGATTCCAAATAAAAACCATCAGGTGAGAAGTATTGAGAGCATCTTGCT
>JBKHER010000152.1:0-6622 GCA_046540715.1 Halothece sp. | reverse complement strand
ATTGACAATAGGAATCAAAATTGTAATATCAAATCCGAGAAATTAACCCTGATTTTGGAGTTAGGGAGCGAGACGCTCCCACTACACTTACCAATCGTTTGAGGAGTGCGAGCATCTTGCTCGCTATGCCAATTAATCAAACGGATTTGATATAACTTTAAATACTTTTCCAAAATAGTCTAAAAAAACCCCCAATGGCTAGACTGGAGGGCTTTCTTGAAAAAATGCGTGCTTTTTCGGATTAGAACTAACTTTTCGGTTGCGGTGCTGGTTCTGTATTCAAGGGCTGAATGTTAACAATTTTACCTCCCATCCGATTAATCCGTTGCATTTGTTCATTCATGCGATTATAGGGGACTGTATAAAAGACACTTCCGCTTTTGCGAATCGCATAATTTTGTTTATCGGACTCACTGCTTTGACGCATCCCTTCTACTTCAATGCGATACATTCGACTGGCAGCGCTGTTGGGTGTGCTAATTGTGGTTTGACCGTACATAATTGTAAAACTCCTTTTTAATTAAAGTAGGGAAGCAGAGAACCACTGCTAATGGCTCTCTGAAAATTTCCCGTGATCAGATTAAGCCGGTCTGACGCTCACAATTTTGCCCCCTTGACGGACAATTTGCTGTAAGCGTTGGGATAATTGATCGTAAGGAACGAGGTAAGCATTGTTGCTATAACGGATAACAGGACGAATTTGTCGCCCCAGTTGTCCGCTGACTTCCACACGATACATTCTTGCTGTTTGATTGCCAAGGCCGCCAAAAGCAGTTTGAGGGGTACGAGAAGTCCCTTCTTCGGTGCTGGTAGAAGGCATGACAATGGTGGAGGCTTCATTTTTCGCGATTTCCCAAGTTAAGCGCGGTTCTTTGCCACCAACTTGAGCGCGATCGCTGCTACCATAGCCTCGATATAATTTAAACATCCGAGTAAAGTTGGTGGTTCTTGCGCCTAAGCCGACTTGAAAACCGGTATAGTAAGGAACAATATCTTCACCAAACTTACTAACGTATTCCTCGCTATCGAGATAGGAGTCAATCTCAGCATCAACCCCTTCTTCTTCACATAAGCGAGTGTGATCAGCCCATTCCTCCTCATCATAGGGAGGACGACCAAGGAAATGCTTAAAGTTTAATTCAACAAAACGCTGATTAGAATTGGGATAAAAAAACTTGTTTTTGTATAAATCGGACTTGGCAACGGCGCGAACAAATCCTCGGACTGTCAAGTTTCCCTGAGATAATAAGGATTCTGCAGAGACGAGGCGTTCTGACTCCATAACGTAGTCATTGCCTAAGACTTGGCGATATACTGCTCGGATGATTGATTGCAATTCATCTTCATCGGCATTCCAACGTAATTCTACGGGATCGCCATTAAAGGATTCTAAACCTAAACGTCCCGCAGTGGCGAGATTAGAAGCAACTAAAGTTTTCATATTTTAACACCCTCCCAAAGGGAAAATTTGGCAGCAATACTGGGGGAACCTTTCAATAACAAAGCCCGGAAAAAGTCACAAATGCTAATGTGGAATTAGATCAACATTCGCTCAATCTTCCGGGCTAACACCAAGAACTATTAGCTCAAGGCGTTGATGGCGTAGTCAATGTAGGTATTGGCTTCGTTAGCCGGTTGACCACTTAAGCCGTGATTTGCTTTGATATGCTTCAGGGCTTCAATGTACCAGGAAGGAGACAATTCAAAAGTGCGGTTGATTTCATCTAAACCCGCGATGAGGTATTCATCCATGGGACCCGTACCGCCGGCAATGAGGCAGTAGGTGACCATGCGGAGATAGTGACCAATGTCACGAGCGCACTTATCTTTACCGCGTTGATCGTGAGCATATTGAGGTCCCTGCATTTGGGTGGTGTAAGGGAACTTCTGATAAACTGCGTTGGCGGCTCCGTTAATCAAGTCGTTGGATTTTTGGGTTAAGGTACGAGCCGCTTCCATGCTTGCGGCAGCACGCTCAAAACGACCGTTGGCAGCTTGAAGTTCGGTGTTACCTAAGAAACGTCCTTGGCTATCAGCAGCAGCAATGGCTTCGGTAATTGGAGTTTTCATTTTGGTTTTCTCTTCCTAACGTTAACAACAGGTTTACAAAAAAAAGATTTAAGCTAAAAACAAATTCCTAGTTCTAGGAATCTAGACAAACCAGACTTAAGAAACTGCAGAAGCAGCGCGATCGAAGTAGCTAGAAACTTCAGACATTAATTGACTGCAATCGCCTTGGGTAATGCCATTGGGGTCATTGGCGATACGGATTGCTTCTTCTTTCATTTTTTGCACGCCAGCAGCGACGGATGCTCCAGGAACGCCGAGAGCTTGGTAGGTTTCACGAAGTCCATTTAAGCAGCGATCTTCGAGAACACTGGCATCGCCGGCGAGGGTAGCATAAGTGACGTAACGGAGGATAATTTCCATGTCACGTAAGCAAGCCGCCATGCGACGGTTGGTATAAGCGTTACCACCGGGCTGAACCAGTTGAGGCTGTTCTGCGAACAAGCCACGAGCCGCATTAGTGACGATGCTGGCACTGTTGCTGGTCATGCGGTTAACGGTGTCTAAACGCTTTGATCCTTCATTAACCATTTGGGTGAGAGCATCAAGTTGCTCGGTGCTTAGGAACTCACCACGGCTATCCGCTTGGGAAACAACACGGCTAAATGCGTCAAACATTGCTTTCTATCTCCTTACTACAGTCAATTGGATGTTTTAGAAGGGCAAGAGTGAAGAATTCTGAGAATCTTCTAACTTTGTATGAGAATTATTACTTTTCTTCTCATGCCAAAGTTTGATTAGTGTTTTACCTGTTTATCAAACCCTTCTCCGTAAATTTATACACCCTATTTGTCGCTTTGAGTGTTACAGTATGTTAAGATTATTGTGGCTGCATTGAAAAATAACAAGGAAGTTAAAAAAATATAACTTTTTAACTTTTTATCGTCAATTTGTGGTAAAAGCTGGTCATTTGGTAACTGGTAACTGGTAACTGATCACTGGTCATTGGCTTACAAAGGACAAACTTGCATACTTTTAACTTTCCTTAATAAATTTGGCAGTGATGGACAGGATTTGCGAAAATCAAGGCTAGTAAGGCAAGTCAAGGACGTGGTCAAAATGTTAGATCAGCAGAAAAGGAACTGCTCACCTGAGGAAATTGAACAAGCGATCACCGAACTGGAACGATATCGAGAAAGAATTGTAAATGATTTATTTCAGTCGGCTCGCCGAGTAGATGTTTCTCATAAGGCAACAATGGCAAATATTGGCAAAAATCCTGAAATATTAAGAATTGATGCGGAAATTGAAAAACTACAGCAGCAACAGGCGCAGTTACGTTAGAAGCAGTTTTAGTAAGTTACAGATGATTGTCAGTTCATGGATACCTCAGAGTTACAAAACTTTTTTGATTGTTGTTTAGGGCATTGGGAGATTGAGCGCACTTATCATTACCTCACCCGCCAAGAGGTGGAACGCTCGCACACCCAATTTCAAGTAAAGCCTTTAACCTCAGAATTACAGACGAAAGTGTTGGTGGATAACCAATATGATATTTCGGATCAAGGGGTTAAGTTGTCAGGGTTTCAGCTATATTTTCATACTGTGTCAGAAAAGGGAGAGGAAGTGGCGCAATCTCTGAATGCTTTATTTGTTCCTCAAAAGAAAGAGGGAGGGATCTTAGAAGGGGATTATTTGCGCGATCGCGCTTATGAAGAAGCCCGCCCAATTGTGTCTCATTTCCGTTTTGATCCCACTGTGTCAGAATTGTTAATGACAACCCCTTACACGCAGGTGGTATCTGTTGATTCCATTACCCTAGTCAATCCGAATTTAAGAATCCGCAAAATTATTAATTACGATCGCCCTAGTGAAGGGCAGCCTCTGAAAACGGTCAGGCTAGTGGGATTTGGGGTGGAACAAAAAGTAAGTAGCCCCTAACCCTTAACGATGATGTCAAGTTAATTTAATCACCCATTAAAATCACTAAATATGGCAACAAAACGAAGCAAAGCAACGAAAGGATTTAAAGAGTTAAAAAAAACAAATGCTAAATCAGAGATGGCACTCACTGCAACTGAAAATGAGTTTTTAGAACAAATCTCGAACAAGTTGGGAGTTACGGTTTCCGACGTTCTGGATCATCTGGCGACAGGGAAAATTGCGGTAAAGGCTCATCACCCAGAGATGACCATTGCGGTTAAAATGACAGATGGGACAACTCCGAGTGTGGAAGTCCTAACAGAGGAAACTGTAATCCCAGAACAAGTCAAGGAATTACAAAGCCAACTGCAAGCAAAAGAGACAAAAATTGCTCAGTTGGAAAAACAAGTGGCGCAACAAGAAACGTTACAGGAAACTTATCAAACGGTTTCTCTCCAAAGTGAACAGCAGTTGCTTTATATTCAAGAATTGGAAGAAGCGCGTCGGTCGGAGACTGAGTCGAAGGGATCGCGCCACCGCCAAGAAATTCAACAATTAAACCAACAACTGAGCCAACTCCAAGCTCAACTCGCCCGAGAACAAAGTCAGCATCAAACGGAAATAGCGGCGAAAGACAAACAAATTGAGGCGCTTCAAGCCCACCTCGCACACCTCGAAAGTTTCGCTAACATCGGAGAAAGACAACTCAATCGTTGGCGTTCTCAAAGTATTCAATAAATTTTAGGAGGAATTAACTGTGATTGATGGACTGCAATTTTTTCAGCAAAGTGCCGGTAATTGGAAATCCCTGCGAACCACCCATCATCTTCCCTTTCGTCGGGCGGAAACAGGTGGCTCAGAGATTTATGTTGAGGCGTTAGACGCAGCGGACAACCGCATTGCTGAAATTTGTCAAATGCACGAAGTTGATCCCAAAACGGCAATTGGTGGAGCTTTTGTTAGTTGGGACGGTGCCATGGAATGGGATCAAGAAGACGAAGATCACTCTGGAACCAGTGTTTTTTCCTTAGTTCCTGATCAAACGAATCCGCAACAGGGAAAATTATTGCGAGAAAGAGGGTACGCAGAAGTTGTCCCTGTCATTGGTCAATATCATATTGATCACGAAGAAGCACTGGTTCTCATTACCGATTATGACACCATGAGTATTAATGAGCGGTTTTGGTTTCCGCATCCCGATGTGCGGCTAAGGGCTAGCACGGTTAAACGATTTGGCGGCTTGAGTACCGCTACTTTCTGTGCTGAAATTCGAGCGGATGACTCGGAAACTGCAACGAGCCATTCCCCTAACTCTGACCCAATTTCATCCTTCTGGGGATGGTAAAAGCTGACTGTGACTGATTTTCCATTCTCTCTCTCCTCTTCAGATGCTGAGCAGGGAAAAGCCTATTTGCAAAAAATGCAGCAGTTGGCTTTAGACCCCAGCTTAGTGGACTTGCGATTACCCTTAGAGTGGGAACAGCGAGTCTATCGCGCGATCGCGCAGCGAATTTCTACTATTAATCAAGAATTAGAGGGTCATTTGTGTTGTTGTCAGCAATGCTTCTACCCAGAACAACGGTTAACCCTGCAAATTTTTGCCACCCCCTTAGCCCGACATCTCAACATTGATGGGTTTTGTAATCTCAAAATTCAACCGGTTACGATTTTGATTGATGTGGGTCGCATTGTTTATTCAGACTGGCTTTGTGCGGTAGCTCACGAATATGCCCATGCTCAAGTGGGCGTTGCTGGACACCATGACACCTTTTTAGAAATCTTAACCCATCTTTGTTTGGGCTTAGGCCTCCCCCCTCCTCCTCCCCATGGGCTTCAGGAAGCGCAACTACGAAATTGGCCCCCCTGTCAGCCCACCGCTGATCCCTTAGCTTTTTGGTTAGCTTAATCATATCCCATCATGGAGAGCAAGATGAATGCCGACAATTCAATGGTATCCCGGTCATATCGCTAAAGCAGAACGAGAACTGAAAAAACAGCTTAAAAATGTCGATGTTGTTTTAGAAGTTCTGGATGCGAGAATCCCCCTTGCTTCCCAACATCCTCAAGTTTCGCAGTGGATTGGGGAGAAACCACGCTTACTGGTGATTAATCGGCAAGATATGATTCCAGAAGCCTTACATTTGCAATGGGTGAGCTATTTTCAACGTCAGGGAGTTTCCGTTTATTTAACCGATGGACAACAGGGAACGGGGATTAAACCTTTACTGAAGGCAGCCCAAAAAGCAGGTGAGGCGGTCAATGAGAGACGAAGAAGGCGGGGAATGCGCGATCGCGCCATTCGGGCGGTGGTTATCGGTTTTCCCAATGTCGGAAAATCGGCATTAATTAATCGTTTAGTCGGGCGTAAAGCGGTTCAAAGCGGACGTAAAGCTGGCATTACCCGTCAATTAAAATGGGTAAGAATCTCTCAACACATTGATTTATTAGATGCGCCAGGAGTCATCCCACCGAAATTAGAAGATCAACAAGCCGCCATTAAACTCGCTATTTGTGATGATATTGGAGAAGCTGCCTACGACTTACAAAATATCGCGGCTGATTTCATTGACTTACTCAAAAATTTGGACATTACCGAAGTTCTCCATGATCGTTATGGGCTAGAAGTGGGAACATTAAAGGGGGATGTTTATTTATCAGCATTAGCCGCGCAACGGCATAATAATGATCGAGA
>JBKHER010000151.1:0-6691 GCA_046540715.1 Halothece sp. | reverse complement strand
GTCGCTAGTAGAGAGCAAGATGCTCTCATTACGTTTTTATTGGGAATCACTATATTTAAAAGGTTTTGTTTCACAGTAATATACGATCCCCTCTTTGCCCCCCAAAGTCGCGGGGGGTTGGGGGGGATCGTTTTAATTAGACCACTTTAATTGATGGCCCCATTTATTCAATCCCTTCAATGCGGTCTTCCGCTTCTTGATAAAGTTCACGCAAGCGTTCTAGGTTTTCCTCGCTGGTTTCCCAATAACCCCGTCCGTTGGCTTCTAACAGGGTAGTAACCATTTTACGGAAGGAATTGGGATTGAGGTTCAACAACCGTTCCTGCATCTCTTTATCTTTGATGAAGGTTTCATTAGTGTCTTCATACACCCAGTTATCCACAGCACCAGCCGTAGCACTCCAGCCCATGGTATTCACAAGACGCTTGGACAACTCACGCACCCCTTCATAGCCGTGACTGAGCATTCCCTCATACCATTTGGGGTTCAGCATTTTGGTACGGGCATCAAGACGCACGGTTTCCGAAAGACTGCGAACTTGGGCATTAGCTGTAGTGGTATCGGCGATGTAAGCCGCAGGTTGTTTGCCATCTTCGCGAAGACTGCTCACTACTTTTGTAGGATCGGAGTCAAAGTAGTGGGAAACGTCACTGAGGCTAATTTCCGAGGAATCTAAGTTCTGATAAGTCACATCGGCACTTTTTAAAGCCGACTCAAAGATTTTGCGATTTTCCGTCATTACCCCAGGGTTATCAGCATCAAACGCAAAGGACTTGCGATTGAGATACATATCCCGTAACTCGGACTCATCTTCCCAAGAACTGTTTTCTACGGCCAAGTTAACGTTAGAGGCATAAGATCCTGAGGCATTAGAGAAGATGCGAGTGGCCGCTTGACGGAGGTTAATTCCGTTTTCTTCCGCTTGTTCTAGGGCGTGTTTCCGAACAAAGTTCATTTCTAAGGGTTCATCGGCTTCCGCTGCCATTTTGACCCCTTGGTCTAATAACGCCATTTGATTAATAAACAAGTCACGGAATACCCCAGAACAGGTCACCACAACATCAATGCGAGGACGACCTAACTCTTCGAGAGGCATTAATTCTAACTTGTTAATGCGTCCTAAAGAATCGGGAACCGGTTTCACGCCAATTAAGCAGAGAATTTGCGCGAGGGATTCCCCATAAGTCTTAATGTTGTCAGTTCCCCAAAGCACAGAGGCGATAGTTTCAGGTAATTGTCCGCCATTTTCGGCACGATGCCGATCTAAAAGGCGATTTACCACCACTTTAGCTGATTTAACTGCGGCTGCGGTGGGAATAGATTGCGGATCCAGAGCGTGGATATTTTTCCCTGTGGGTAGGACATTGGGATTGCGAATGGGATCTCCTCCAGGGCCTGGGAGGATATATTCCCCTTCTAACCCACGCAAGAGTCCACCAAGTTCATTATCAGCAACCACCTGTTCTAAGCAATATTCGAGATATTCAAACAGGGGCTTCATTTTTTCGCGGTCAACTTTGGTATAACCAAGGTCATGTAACGCCTTAACCCAAGGTTCTTTGCGCCCCATGTTCAAGAAATTGAGTTTAGAAACTTGGGAAACGCGACCATTGGCATCAGCTTGGGCCTGAACTAAAGCAGTCACTGCATCTTGGACAGCGCTATTAATTTCTTGTAACAGTTGAACATCGGCTAAAACGCCTTTGTCATTATTACGGTAGATTTCATCGAGATCGCGCCCAATACTTTCAGCAATGGTGCGGGGTAAGCCCTGAATTTCTTCTTCTTCACGGTCAAGAGAGGCAATATTCACTAAAGTGGCAATGGCTTCTTCCGCACTTGGGGGCTTCCCAACTACGTGCAAGCCACAGGGAAGGAGACGCGAGGAAATTTCCATCAGTTGCTTATACAGCAACCCGACAAGATTATCCCGTTCTTCTTGACTCATCTCCTCCGCATCTTTTTCGGGAATGGTGACATCTTTATCTAAGTTCACCAGTCGCGCTTGTTCTTTGATGGTGTTAACAATTTGGACAGCGCGACCATTATCTTTTAAGTTTTGATAGGACCCGATGAGATCTTGCAGTTCTTGTAATCCTTTATAGAGTCCTGCGTTTTCCGCTGGCGGGGTGAGATAGGAAATGGTTTCGGCGTAACTGCGGCGTTTAGCAATGGTGGCTTCGCTGGGGTTATTGGCGGCGTAGTAGTAAAGGTTAGGAATGCTGCCAATAAGGCTATCAGGATAGCAGTCGCCTGACATTCCCATTTGCTTACCGGGCATAAATTCTAGGGAACCATGAGTTCCAAAGTGTAAGACCGCATCAGCACCCCAGACTTTTTCAAGGTAAGTATAGTAGGCGGCAAAACCATGATGGGGAGAGGCAGAACGGGAGAAGAGGAGGCGCATGGGGTCGCCTTCATAGCCAAATGTGGGTTGCACACCAATAAAGACGTTTCCGAAGTGACGACCATAAATGAGGAGGTTTTCGCCATCGCTGTTGAGTTCTCCGGGTGGGGGACCCCAGTTTTCGTGGAGATTTTCGGAATAAGGAGTCAGTTTCTCATACTCGGGAACCGACATCCGATAGGCAATGTTTAACTCAGGGCTAGCATACTGCGCTTGGGAATCATGGATTACCATCTCCATGAGTTCTTGGGGAGAGTCTGGAATGTCTTGGACATCGTAGCCGTTGTTAACTAAAGCCTGTAAGACTTCGTAGATGCTGCCAAACACATCTAGGTAAGCAGCAGTTCCCACGTTGCCTTTGTCAGGGGGGAAGCTAAAGACAGTGATGGCAACTTTTTTGTCAAGTTTAGGCTTACGACGGAGTTTTGCCCATTTCATGGCACGCTGGGCAATGGTTTCCACCCGATCTTGAAGCGCGATCGCGCGTCCGGTTGCTCCATCCCGACCGGATAAAATAATCGGTTCAATCCCACCATCCAGTTCAGGGATCGCAATTTGCAGGGCAACTTGCACGGGGTGTAACCCTAACTCACTTTCTTCCCATTCTTCGGTGGTTTGGAATACCAAGGGTAACGCCACCATATAGGGGCGATTAATGCGTTTCAGAGATTCAATCGCTTTAGGATGATCTTGGCGTGCGGGTCCTCCGACGAGGGCAAAACCCGTTAAAGATACGACTGCATCGACAATTGGTAGAGCTTCTACCCCTTTGGCTGCGGTATCCCAGAAGAACTCATCAACAGGCTTCGAGAAGTCCAGTCCCCCTGCAAAAATTGGAATCACTCGTGCGCCCATGGCTTCTAATTCTGAAACCACAGCGACATAATGGGCATCATCGCCTGTAATTAGGTGCGTGCGTTGTAAAACCAACCCAATACAAGGGGTTAAGGGGTCTTTTAAGTCGTCGCTGATATCGCTTCGGCGGTTATACCAATTGAGATATGCTTTGACATTCTCAAACATCTTCGGCGCAAGGGGATGCCAAATGCCCATATCCGGATAAACCACCGGCGCCTCATATTTAACCTCTTCTTCTTTATGTTCTTTTTCCAGAATATATTTATCGGTTAGCATCAGCAGGAAGTTCTCTAAATTGTCGGGAGAACCCCCGAGCCAATACTGAAACGACAACATAAAGTTGCGAGCGTCTTGGGCTTTATCTAAAGGTAAGTATTTTAAAACTTTCGGTAAGGTTTGCAGGAGTTTGAGCATTCCATCTTGGAAAGAAGCTCCCTGCTTTTCCTTGCGTTTTTTCATAAACTGCGCGATCGCGCTTTTACTTTGTCCCAATTGCGCCATAGAGAAACTTCCCAACTTATTCAGGCGCATCACTTGGGGCATCGAGGGAAACACAATCGCTGCATCGAGTTGATCGCGATAGGGTTCAACCGCAGCAACGACTTTATCCGCTAAATCTTCAATAAAAATTAACGAACCAATAAACAAATTGGCTTGAGCCACATCCTTCTGGAACGCTTCGTAATTTTCAGGATCACGCAGTTCTTCAATTAAATAACCACTAATCTCAATGGCAACATCGGGATTATTAGCATTAATCGAGCGGACTGATGCCGAGAGCGCACTTTGATACTGAGGCTCAAGCACGACATAGACCACCTTTACAAGATAACGATCTCCAAGGGTATCTGGTTCAATGTGGCGAATGGTGGACTTGACGTTAGTGAACATTCACACTTTCTCCCTAGATGAGCAATAACTTCTTCGGACTAACCTAGGAGGTTACTATTTTTCCCTCCCACTTGTTTCTTGTATCAAAAAATCGCTACTCATTCGATAGATTAACGCTGATTCGACATAATTTGACAAAAAGTATGACCTTTTTTGAAATATTTGTTTACATTTTTTGTAGTAGATACTTCTATTAATGTAAATTTATGTAAAATAAGTGCCAAAATGTAGAAAAAACCGATAGTCAGTGGTCATAGTGTTTAATTAGGATCAAACTTAGTTCAATTCAAAGCGAAATCACTCCTTGCTCATGGGAGAGTGAGGATAATAGAAAAATAAACTCAAATTAACGCTATGACTTCAACAACCGCATTTAACATCAAGAAATCAAAAGATATTTTTAGCAAATCCCAACAGCTTATGCCCGGTGGAGTTAACTCTCCTGTTCGCGCCTTTAAGTCGGTTGGCGGCGATCCCGTTGTTTTTGATCAAGTCCAAGGCTCTCATGTTTGGGATGTGGACGGAAACGAATATATTGATTATGTCAGCACTTGGGGGCCCGCAATTTGCGGTCATTCTCACCCTGAAGTTGTGAAAGCCCTTCAAGAACAACTCCAAAAAGGAACCAGTTTTGGTGCGCCCTCAGTGCAAGAAAATATTCTCGCTGAGATGGTCATTAATGCGGTTCCCAGCATTGAAATGGTACGCTTTGTTAACTCCGGGACAGAAGCCTGTATGTCTGCACTTCGTATGATGCGGGCTTATACCGGACGGGATAAAATTATTAAATTCCAAGGCAATTATCATGGTCATGCCGATATGTTGCTGGTACAAGCTGGCTCTGGTGTTGCCACATTAGGACTGCCCGACTCGCCAGGGGTTCCCAAATCGGCAACCAGTAGCACCCTCGCTGCTCCTTATAATGACCTGGAAGCGGTGAAAAAGCTCTTTCAAGAGCATGGTGATGAAATTGCTGGGGTCATGTTAGAACCCGTAGTGGGCAACTCTGGCTTTATTGCTCCTGATATAGAGTTTATACAAGGCTTGCGAGAACTGACTCAGGAGAACGGGGCCTTATTAGCCTTTGATGAAGTCATGACCGGCTTCCGAATTGCTTATGGCGGCGCACAAGAAAAATTTGGTATTACCCCTGATGTGACCACCCTGGGGAAAATCATTGGGGGTGGCTTACCTGTCGGTGCATTTGGAGCGCGAAAAGAGATTATGGAAGTTGTTGCTCCTGCAGGCCCCATGTATCAATCGGGAACCTTGTCGGGTAATCCCCTTGCCATGACTGCTGGAATTAAAACCCTGGAATTACTACAACGCCCTGGCACTTATGAGCAACTGGATCAAATGACGAAAAAGCTCACTGATGGTTTAAAAGAAATTGCCCAAAAACATGGTCATGCGGTGCAAATCGGTCAAATTAGTGCCATGTTTGGAGTCTTTTTCACAGACCGACCCGTTCGCAACTTTGAGGATGCCAAAACCTCTGACTTAGATAAGTTTAGTCGCTATCATCGCGGAATGTTAGAGCGTGGCATTTATTTGGCGCCTTCTCAGTTTGAAGCGGGCTTTACCTCCTTAGCTCACACCGAAGAGGACATTAATCAAACATTAAAAGCTGCAGATGAAGTGATGGCTTCCTTGTAAAAAGAACTTAAACTTAACCCCAACTCAGGTTGAGTTGGGGCTTTTTCATCACCTTAGAAGCGATGATCTGATCTTTTTTCATCTAGAGAAACTCCTCACCAAATCTGTAGTAATTTCGCAAAACAATCTTATTGGTAAAGATTAATTGGCTCATCAGGTTCAACAACAACGACCTCATCGGCCGTTAAGTTACCGGCGGCTGCTCCGGCGGCTGCACCACCAATAATTTCGCCCGCATCAGCATCGCCAAAAATTTCGCCGATAACAACACCGCCAGCCGCACCGATGCCAGCATCTTCAGCAACTGCACCGCCAGAAGTGTCCCGAGGATCTTTCATAGGTTCTAAAACCTCAGATCGCGCATTGATATTATAGGTCTGTCCATTGACGACCACAGAGTTAGCAACATATCTTAACCCTTCCTCAGCAGGAACATATTCTCCGCGAATAACTGAGCCTTGGGGAAGATTTAAACCGGCAAAGCGACCGCCTCTAGTTACTTCTAGATTATAGCTGTAACGCTTGTCACGATTAAGATAGAGCTTTTCATTTTGGGCGCTGGTAGTGGTTATAACGCTGTTACTATTCTGAGCAATTAATGTTCCTTCGTTTGGGCTAGCTGTAGCTACAGGAGAAAGGAAGGCAGTTGCTCCTACAAGCGTAGTGAGTGTAAGAAAACGGTTAAACATGATTAAAATTTTCCTACTAAAGCTATCTACTCTTCTATTATTTCATCGGTAAACAGTTACTGACTTCAACTTTTAGTCAGATATTCATCTATCTTTTGATAGATATTTAATCTAGAATAAGCCAAAAGTTTACTGTCACTACATCGCGCAGGTAGGATTTCGACAGTTAATTTCTGTAGTGGGACTCTAT
>JBKHER010000150.1:0-6754 GCA_046540715.1 Halothece sp. | reverse complement strand
GCTACGGTTGTAGAAAGGGAAACAGCGATCGCGTTGAGAATTTTTACTTTTAAACCATGACCTTACTTTTCCGTAAAGCGCAAGTTTTCCTAATTATTGCTATTACTGTTACCAGTACAATTATTGGTCTAAATAGCTGTCAAAATCAGCCAATTTCAGAAGAAATTACTCCTGCTTATGTTTCTTTAGAGGAACGTTTTCAAACTGAAATTGTCAATATTGGGCTAGAAAAACTTGGCTATAAAATTAATCCCATGCGAGAGTTAGAACCAGCCCTAATGCACACAGATATCGCCACAGGAGGAATTGATTATAGTGCCGCTCACTGGCAACAAATTGGTCAAGAATTTTATAACAACAGTGGGGGGGATGACAAATTAGAAAAAGTGGGAGTCATTATTGATAATGCCGTTCAGGGCTATCTGATTGATTCTGCCACGGCTAAAGAATATAATATCACCAATTTAGAACAACTTCAAGACCCAGAAATTGCCCAACTTTTTGATAGTAATGGCAATGGAAAAGCCAATTTAATTGGTTGTAACCCGGGATGGGGATGTGAAACCATTATCGATCATCATTTAGAAAGTTATGGCTTGAAACAAACCGTTGAACATGAACAGGGAAAATATGTTGCTTTAATGGCAGATGTTGTAACAAGATATCAGCAAAATGAACCGATTTTATATTATACTTGGACTCCTCTTTGGACAAGTGGCGTGTTAGTACCAGGAGAAGATGTTAAATGGCTAGAAGTTCCCTATACTTCTCTTCCCGACTCTAAGACAAGTGAAGAAAATTCCGATACGACTTATGAAGGGAAAAATTTAGGATTTGTTACTGACCAAATCATGATTATTGCTAATAAAAATTTTGCTCAATCCAATCCAGTGGCGGTAGAATTTATGAAACAAGTTAGGATTCCCATTGAAGATATTAACGCACAAAATCAACGGCTTCGGGAAGGAGAAGATAGTGCTTCCGAAATTCGTCGTCATGCAGAGAATTGGATTAGCAAGAATCAAGAAACCTTCCAGCAATGGCTAGAAATTAACAAAAGGCAGACATTTTAACTGCCTGCCAACTCATCCTTTCTTGAGGAAAAAACGCGATTAGACCCCAAATGACTTGCCACAGCCACAGGTTTGTGAGGCGTTAGGATTGGTAAATTGGAAACCTCCGCCAATTAGGGCATTGCTATAGTCGAGTTGTAAGCCGTAAATATAGAGTAAACTTTTAGGGTCACAGATAATCTTAAACCCATCATAGTCAAAGACCTCATCATCGTCACGGACATTACTGGGGTCTTCAAAGTCCATCATATAGGACATCCCGGAACAGCCACCGTTGCGAACACCGACTCTGAGACAAAGGTCTTGTCCTTGTTCTTGCCGTAATTTTGTCAAGTGGGTTAAAGCGGTTTCTGACAGTTGGATTCCTTGTTGTTGGGACTGAGTTGCTTGTGTCATATTTCCCATTATTAAAGCAGCGATTTTCTTATTCTACTTTAACAAACCATTGTGTTGTTTAAATGAGAGAACTATTCCTGAGAAAATAAACTTAATCCTAGCGCGATCGGAATCATCAGGCAACAAGCATATAATCCCACTTGATAAGACCCAAACATCTCCTTAAACCAAGCTAAGAAAGACGGTCCCACAGCACTACCAATTACCATGCTTGTCATCTGTATGCCGCCAATTGCCCCTAGGTGAGTCCGTCCAAATAAACGCGGTAAGGCAACATTTGAGAGAGTGGCAAAAAAGCCGCCACTGACTCCTAACCCGACAGTTCCAGCAATGCGCCAAGGGAGAATGCTTAAATTGGCAATGCCTGCTAACCCTAACAGTAACAGTAACAGAAAGATAATAATTAGGATTTTGAGAGAAGTGCGGTCAGAAATCATCCCCACAAGTAACCCTGAAATGGTTGCCAATACCCCAATGGGAAGAAACAAAGCTACGGCTTGTTGTTCATTGAGTCCAGATTGGGTTCCTAAATCAACGAGATGAAAAGTAATCCCAGTCACAGTTAGTGCATGAAGGGAGAGGGCAAGGGTAACACTCCAAAAGGCAATCGTTTTAATGGCTTGATTGGCTGTTAATTCCCCAAGTTTGGCTAAATAAGACTCAGACGGCGGGGAGTCGTCTTCTTGAGGAGAATTTGCCATGGTTCCATCCATTTCTAAGCCACAAATTTCAGGATTGTCTCGAAAGAATAGCCAGCCAAGAAAGGTCATTCCGATGCCAACTACTGCGGCTAAAAAAACCCAGGCCCCTCGCCAGCCAAAGATTCCAATGACAAAGCTGATTAATAAAGGGGCAGCGGAGAAGCTAAAGGAAATAAACATATTGGCAATTCCCCAAACAAAACCGCGACGGCGATTAAACCATTTTCCAAGGGTATTGCGACAAACTAGGGTTAAAATGCCTTGCCCGGTAAAGCGTAAGCAAACAAATCCGATGGCCATGATAGTTAAGCCAATCAGAGAACGGTCAATGGTGGGGAAAAGTGGATTAAACGTCTCAATTAAATAGTCACAGAGACTTAAATAGACTAGCGTTAACCCTAATCCCATTGCAGAAAGCATGACCGTTAATCTGGCCCCAAGGCGATCGATGAGTTTGCCGCCAAAGGGAAGTAATAAGCCACTACCGACGGTTCCGATGAGATACGCTGAACTTAATTGCACCCGCGATAAGCCGGTGGCGGCTAAGACAGGATCGGTAAAAGCACTCATTCCGGCGGTTTGACCAGGAAGGGTAAAGAGAGTTCCAACAGTGGCAAAAATAGCAATGATCCAACCGTAAAAGAAGGGAAACTTTTTTGGGGAAAAGGGAAAGTTGGGATCAAAGGTGGTTTTAAGGAATGAAAAACGAGACAAGGTCACAGGTTAGGTTTTGGTTAGGGTGAGTTACGTTTTAAAAAAGCTCGTATCGTAAAAGGGTACAAGCGATTGAACCATTGTAAACGGGAATCCGTTTTGAGGTTCTTAAACCAATTTGCTTGGTTAGGTCTTTATTTCCTGATAACACATAAGCAATCCAACCCTTAAAGCGTTGCTTAAAGATATCTCCAAGTTGTTTGTATAATTGACCGAGTTCTTTGACTTCTCCGACTCGTTTTCCATAAGGAGGATTACAGATGATAATTCCTTTGTCACTAGGGGGTTCTAAGTTTTCTAGTTCCAGTTTTGCCAAGTCAAGATGTTGATCAAGATGGCAGTTTCTAGCATTCGTTTTCGCTTGTTGTAACACTTCAGAATCGCGATCGCGCCCATAAATTCTAGCAGGAAGTTCTAATAATTGCTGTTGCTTGGCTTCTTGTTTTAATTGTTGCCAAAGTTCGCAATTAAAATCCGCCCATTTCTCAAATGCAAATTCTTTTCTAAATAGTCCAGGGGCAATATTGAGAGACTTTAATCCCGCTTCAATGGGAAAGGTTCCTGATCCACACATGGGGTCAAGTAATGGTAAATGGGTTTCCCAATCGGTCATTTTTAATAAGGCGGCGGCAAAGGTTTCTTTTAAAGGGGCAGTTCCCATAGCCGGGCGATAACCGCGACGGTGTAAACTTTCACCACTACTATCTAAACTCAAGATAGCGTAAGTCTCTTCAATATGAAGATTAATCATTAAATCTGGATTGTCTAAATTAACATCTGATCGTTTTCCGAAATAGTCTCTTTGCTGATCCGCGATCGCGTTTTTAACTTGTAAGGCGCTAAAATGACTATGGTTAAGTTGTTTATTTTTGCCCGTACAGTGAACCATTAAGGATTGTTCAGCAGATAGATAGTTCTTCCAATCAATGCTTTGCACCCCCTGATAAAGCTGTTTCTCATTATGACAAGGAAATTTCTGAATCGGAACTAAAACTCGAAAGATTATTCGTGACCAAAGATTGACGTTATAGAGTAATTTTTGATCTCCTTCAAATTCGACTCCTGTAAAAGTCGGATTAATATTTTTTCCTCCGAGGGCTTCTAATTCTTGGGCAGCGATTTCTTCTAATCCTCGTGCCACTGTTGCGAAATATTGGTTCATCTTATTAGGGAATTAAAAAGAATATCAATAATATTATCATCAGGATTATTTTTAGGTTCTAACTCCTTGACCTTTCTATAGTAATCCTAAATGAATTGTACCCCCCTTTTGACATGGCGATCCAAAAGGTGTATGCTACTTACATTCAGTTAGTTCTAGTGGGGAACAGCCATTAGAGGAAACGGGGAAAGTTCGGTGGAAATCCGACGCTGTCCCGCAGCTGTGATGAGCTTGGCTCTCAGTCAGAACGCCCGCTAACTGCAATTTCCTGTTGTATTCATCTGCGAGGTACGGATGTTGGTTAATTTCCAGATTTTTTCGAGGACAAGTTTCCATTGGATTCGGCACAGTAAGCGCACTTCACGCTTTTTCGATGTTTACTGTCTTGGGAATCGCGCGGGGCTTTGAATTAGACCCTAAATCGTTTTCAGGACAATGATCTGCATCTTTGCTGTTTTTGCATTTATTGGGGGCTTTTAATAGAATGATAATCGTTATCATAGGGAAAGGAAGCCCAACTATGTTCAAAAGCATTGCACGTGATTGATATCTAGCCGTTTCAACCAGAAATTACTTTATGAAAACAAGAGAATATTATTTTGCTCTGATCTGTACCATGATTGGATTATGCAGTCAGTCATCAGCAGCTTGGGGACAATCGAATCCGTTTGAAAATCCAGACGCGAACGACGAACCCATTGAATTAATTATCATCAATCAACCCATCTACGCCCCTTTTCGAGAAGAGGGAACAGTGGGGAAATCTACTCGCCCTATTTATACCATCGATCGCGAGGAAATTGAGCAACAAGGCGCGAGAACTGTCAAAGAAGCCCTCCGCTTCCTCCCAGGAATTTTAGGAGATGGAACAACGGGAACAGAAGTCAACGGCTTAAGCAGTCAATTTATGCGCGGTTCTAATAGTAATCAAGTATTAATTTTATTAGATGGTCGTCCGATTAATAATTTAGGATCTGGCGGATTTGACTTATCAGAAATTACCACTAATATTGTCGAACAAGTGGAAATTTTACCAGGTGGCGGATCAACTCTTTATGGTTCAGATGCGATTGGAGGAACAATTAATATTGTTACCCGTCGTCCCACCATTGGCTTTAGTGGCGAAGGGGATTTAAAAGTTGGAAGTTATGGCTATAATGAACAGAATTTAGAGTTAAATGATTCTATTGGCGACTTTAGTTATTTCTTCAACTATAACCGCATTAGTGCCGATAATGATTATGAATTTACTATTGATGATGTCACCCGAACTCGTCAGAATGCTGAAGCTGAGTTTAATAACTTGGGTCTAAGATTACAGCAAGAAATCAGCGATCGCGCTCAATTAAATTTTAGTTCATTTTACCTTTCTAAAATTGAAGGCGTTCCTGGGGGAGTTCCCATTGCTGATCCTGAATTTGGTCAAGGATATTTTAATTCTTTAACTGACAATAACGCTAAGTTTACCGACCAAGTGTTAAGCGATTTATCTCTGAATGTTGACTTAGGAGAAGGAAATGATTCTCGGTTAACAGCGCGGGTTTTTCTTGACTTTCTCAACACTCGGTTTGATAATCGGACAGAAGAAACAGAAAGCCTTTCTTCTTCTAATCCAGGAGTATTAGAAGTTACCGAAGAAACTCAGCAGCGTTTTGATAGTGAACAGCGATCGCTGGGTTTTCAAATTCAACATAACTGGGATTTTGCAGCGAATCAAAACATCGTTTATGGCTTTGATTATCGCAATACCAGTGTCGAAAATTTCACCCAAAATCTTGAAACTGATGACCTTACCACTAACTTTGATGATGAGATTAGTCAGGGCGCATTATTCGCCCAATATTCCGTTGAACCTTTATCAGATTGGAAAATTGTTTTAGGCTTAAGACAAGAACTTAGTAGCTTAGTCAATGGTTCTGTTACTTCTCCTAGTGTAGGAACAAAAGTGCAGTTTTCAGATTCTACTATCCTGAGAGCCAATTACATTCGTAACTTTAGAACCCCCACCATTGATAACTTATTTAATGCCAATCCTACTAATATTGGAAACCCCGATTTAGAACCAGAAAGAGGAAACAGTTTTGATCTTGGAATCGATCAAGCCATTGGAAAATTGGGACTAATTCGCCTGACCTATTTTAATAATACAATTTCCGATCTCATTGCATTTAAACGCATTAGTCCACCCGAAAACAGTGTTTCTGGAACCTTCCAAAATTTAGGCAAAGTTCAGACGCAAGGAATCGAAGCATCATTAGATATGGAACCGATTAATAATGTCTTTATGTCTGTTGGTTATACACTCAATGATCCTGAAATTCTTGAGAGTACCAACCCTGACGAAGAAGGGAATGAGTTACGCTTTGCTGGTGCAAATAAACTTAACCTAGAACTTTCTTATCAAAATCGTTATGGTTGGTATGCGGGAATTTTAATGAACTCTTTAGGGAGTTATCCCACTAATAACACCAATACCGAATTCTTACCTGGATACACAACGTTTGATCTCCGTTTAAAAGCCCCCATTTCACCAACCTTAAAAGTGAATGCAGGAGTGCAAAATGTTTTTGATCAACGGTTTGAATTATTCTCAGGTTTTCCTGATAATGGACGCACCGTTAATGTTGGCTTAGACTATCGTTTTTAATATGAAATCACAAATTCTTCCCACATACCGATCCCTTTCCTCTTCTTCCCCCCCTTCCAAA
>JBKHER010000149.1:0-6775 GCA_046540715.1 Halothece sp. | reverse complement strand
TAATCTAATTTCAGTAGAGAATCACGGGGATTAAACGTTTCTATCGCTTTGAGTTGTTCATATAACTCTCTTTCTGCTTCACTGGGTTCAGTTGGAACCACAATTTGCATTTCCACTAACTGATCCCCCCGTTCTCCTTCAACTGGGTAGCCCTTCCCTGCTAACCGTAAGCGTTGACCAGACTTGACCCCTTTTGGCACTGACATCTGGACTAACCCATCAAGAGTCGGAACTTTAATGGCACTACCTAACACCGCTTCACTAGGGGTAACAGGAATTTTGCAAAAAACATCTTTGCCCTGTAGCTTAAAAAAGCAATGATCCGTAATGGTAATGGTGAGATATAAATCGCCACCGCCAAGACCTTGTCCTCGTAAACGCATCTGCTGACCATCGATCATCCCAGAAGGCATATCAATTTCCAAAGATCGCCCATCTTCTAAACGGATGCGTTCTTTTCCGCCACGATAGGCTTTCTCTAAGGGCAACTTTAGCCGCGCTTCTACATCCCGAGGACGTTCTTTTTCTGTCTCGCCTTGTTCTCTCCCTTCTACCTTATAGGCAGTTTTGCGGGTGCCTGGGCGATAGGCCTTACGATCATCTGTGGCAACCCGACGAGAGGTTTGATTCGTTTGATTACCTTCCCTACCCTTTTTAGCAAAGGTTTGCTCAACAAAACGATTAAAGTCCGGGCCGTATTGTTGATAATCACTGACGCTATTACTGCGACGGGCTTTTCCTCTGGAAACTTTTGTATTACGACGGTTTTTCTTATTTTTCTTAGTTTGAGTTATTTCATCATATTTTTCTCTTTGCTTTGGATCACAAAGCACATCATAAGCTTCCACCAAACTTTTAAAGGTTTCTTCAGCTTGTTTGTCCCCAGGATTGAGATCAGGATGGTATTTTCGAGCCATGCGACGGTAGGCTCGCTTAATTTCTTCCACGGTCGCATCAGGGGGAACATCTAACAGTTCGTAGTAATTGGGTATATTATTCATTTTAGAAACCACCTGATTGCTCAGTTCAGTTTAGCAACACTTGGTTTAGAACCAATCATCGTCTTCTTCATCCCAATCATTTTCATATTCATAGGGACGGCGACGGGAGGGACGACGGGGGGGACGACGTTCATAATATTCATCGTCATCATATTCGGGTTCGTAGCGAGGACGACTACGGGGACGCGAGGAAGGACGAGGTTCACGGGGTTCTCTAGGTTCACGGGGTTCTCTAGGTTGACTACGATAGGGAGGAACGCGGTCGTCTTCATCCCCTAAGAAGGTACGCTTGATCGAGCCAAAGAAGTCGTCTTCTTCATCTTCATATTGTAAACGAACTTCTCGATTTAACTCGTAGAGGGCATCTTGGAGGTCAGCTTGAGCGCGATCAATCCCTCGTTCATCATCTCGTGCCAGACTTTCCCGTAATTCCTCAATAAGGGCTTCAATGCGTCGTCGATAATAGCTGGCAAATTGGGTGCCAAAGTCAAGGGCGACTTCTTTTAAGCGACGTTGGGAACTATCGGCAAGGGCTTCGGCGCGATTCCGTTTTTCAATCCGTTCTTTCCGTTCTTGATCCTCACGACTATTGGCTTCGGCATCTTGGATCATGCGATTCACTTCACTTTCCGATAGGGTGGAAGCTCCCTGAATGGTAACACTTTGCTCTCGTCCCGTAGTTTTATCAAGGGCAGTCACGTTTAAGATGCCATTAGCATCTAAATCAAGGGAAACCAGAATTTGAGGGACACCTCGGGGTGCGGGAGGAATCCCTGTGAGTTTAAATCGTCCCAAGGATTTATTTTCCGATGCCATTTCTCGTTCCCCTTGTAAGACGTGAACTTCGACCATGGTTTGATTATTTTCACTGGTGGAGAAAAGATCAGAACGGCGAACCGGAATGGTGGTATTGCGGGGAATCAGTTTTTTCATGACCCCCCCAATGGTTTCAATCCCAAAGGAAAGGGGAGTAACATCAAGGAGTAAAACGTCTTTGACTTCTCCTGCTAGAATACCTGCTTGAATGGCAGCCCCAACGGCGACGACTTCATCGGGGTTCACATTTTGGTTGGGTTCTAAGCCGATTAAATCTCGCACCATATCCTGTACCATGGGGATGCGCGTTGAGCCGCCGACTAATACGACTTCGTCAATGTCATCGGGTCGCAGTTGGGCATCTTTAAAGGCTCGTTTTAAGGGGCGGCGTAACCGTTGCATAAGATCCGCAGAAAGCCCTTCAAACTGCGATCGCGTTAATTGGGTTTCAATATGCTTGGGGCCACTGTCACTGGCGGTAATAAAGGGTAAATTAATTTCAGTGGTTCCCACCCCAGAGAGTTCAATTTTTGCCTTTTCAGCGGCTTCTGAGAGGCGTTGTAGGGCTTGTCGATCGCGCCTGAGGTCAATTCCTTCTTTCTCTAAAAACTCATCCGCTAGCCAATTAACAATTTTTTCATCAAAATCATTGCCCCCTAACTGAGTATCGCCACTGGTGGATTTAACTTCAAATACCCCATCCCCAACTTCTAAAAGGGAAACGTCAAAGGTGCCACCGCCTAAGTCAAAGACTAACACTAAACTATTATCTTCTTGATCTAAGCCATAAGCTAGGGCTGCCGCAGTGGGTTCATTGAGAATCCGTAAGACATCTAAGCCAGCAATCCGTCCAGCATCTCGGGTGGCTTGTCTTTGAGAATCGTTAAAATAAGCGGGAACGGTAATTACGGCTTCTGTAACTGGTTCTCCTAAATAACGACTAGCATCTTGCACTAATTTCTGTAAAATTCGCGCTGAGATTTCTTCTGGGGAAAACTCTTTTTTAAGACGGGGACACCGTAATTTAATATTCCCCTCATCGTTGCGACGAATGGTATAGGGAACCCGCTTACTGGCTTCACTTAATTCAGAATATTTACGCCCAATAAAGCGTTTAACACCAAAGTAGGTATTTTGGGGGTTAAGAACGGCTTGTCGTCTTGCCATTTGACCCACCAATAGTTCCCCATCTTTATTAAAACTAACCACAGAGGGGGTTGTCCGTGTTCCTTCCGCGTTGGCAATCACTAAGGGTTTGCCTCCCTCGGTAATTGAGACAACTGAGTTGGTAGTTCCTAAGTCGATCCCGACAACTCTCCCCATGAGACTCCTTAAATATGCTGCAATCTAAGTTAACTTCAGTTTGGCTTATATTGTATCGAATTGTTACCGTTCTCCTACAGAGAAGGAGGGGATTTTTTCAAGGTTAACTTGCTTTTTTTGGCTTTTAACGGTCAATTTGGGCAAAAATTTCTTCTAAAATAGCCTGTGCTCCCTGATCCCTTACTTTTTGGGCTAATTCCTTACCGATATTGTCATAATTAGCGCGATCGCTGCTAACCGTATCTTTGAGTAACTGTTTACCATCGAGACTTGCCACCATTCCCTTTAAGGTTAATTGATTGCCTTCTATCCAACTATTAACACCAATGGGAACTTGACAGCCTCCTTCTAATTCTCTTAAAAATGCTCGTTCGGCGAGGGTTCGATCGCGCGTTTCCTCATCTTCAATGGCTTTTAATAAGTCTAAAATCCGTTGATCCCCTTCTCGACATTCAATCCCTAATGCCCCTTGTCCGACAGCGTGAAGGGAAATATCTCCTGGGATACATTGAGAAACGCGATCGGCCATTCCTAACCGTTCTAAGCCTGCTACAGCTAACACTAGCGCATCATAGTCTCCCGCATCCAGTTTTTTCAAACGAGTATTGAGATTCCCTCGTACATCCTTAAATTCAAGGTAAGGGAAATGATACCGCAGTTGGGCTAATCGACGGAGAGACGAGGTTCCCACAATTGCCCCTTCTGGCAGCGTCTCAATAGTATAGCCTTGATTTTTCTCATTTAATACCAAAGCATCGGCAGGATTTTCCCGACTGGTAACACAACCTAACATTAAATTTTCTGGCAGTTGCGTCGGCAAATCTTTGAGGGAGTGAACCGCTAAATCCACATCCTCATTGAGTAACCCTAATTCTAATTCTTTCGTAAAGAGTCCTTTATCGCCAATTTTGGAGAGGGCGACATCGAGAATTTTATCCCCTTGGGTACTCATCGCCTTAATTTCAAACTGATGATCTTGAAAGTGCTTTTGCAGTTCATCTCGCACCCAATGGGTTTGTACCATTGCTAAGTTGCTTTTTCTTGTCCCAATGCGAACAATTTTACTGCCAGAAGAGGTCGTTGCTGTCATCTTACATTTAAGTTAATTTCGCCCATTTTACATTCTTACATAATTCGACAAATAAGGGATCAATAATCTTAGAGGGCGTTTAAGATCAAATTAGACCCGATGCTCTTTTTTACCTTAAGTCTTATGAGCCGTTCCATTGCATCCATCCATGTAAAATGGGAAAAACTCCCCGCAGACTATCCTCTTCCTGATGATCCCGTGGATAATATCACCCAACCCGCTTTAGCAGAAGCCCTTACCAATAGTCTCGGGATCAATGGCTATCTAACAGGAACTGCCTTTACTTGCACCAATTATGGCATCTGTGCTGTAGTCAATGACAGAATTGTTGTTAAAGCTCCCGATTGGGCGTATGTGGCGCAAACATGGGTCTCTCGCCAAGCAATTGAAAGAAGCTACACCCCCAAGCTAGAGGGAGAAGTCCCAAAAATTGTCATGGAATTTCTCTCTGATACCCCAGGGGGAGAATATTCTATTAAACCCACTTATCCCCCTGGAAAATGGTTTTTCTACGAACAGATTTTGCAAGTTCCCAATTATGTGATTTTTGAGCCAGAAACGGGACGCTTAGAAGTTTATGAGTTAAACCCCTCTGGAATGTATGATCTACGTTCAGCAGAGGAAAATGGGCGTTACTGGCTTCCTGAAATGAATCTCTATTTGGGAGTGTGGGAAGGTTCACGATTGAATCGCACCGGTTATTGGTTGCGTTGGTGGAATGAACAGCAAGGGTTATTATTGTGGGAATCAGAGTTAGCCCAACAAGCACAGGAAACAGCCCAACAAGCACAGGAAACAGCCCAGCAAGCACAGGAAGCAGCCCAACAAGCACAGGAAGCAGCCCAACAAGCAGAGGAAGCAGCCCAACGGGAACGTGAAGCAGCCCAACGGGAACGTGAGCGGGCGGAACAATTAGCCGAACAATTACGCTCCATGGGAATTGAACCAAGTGATCACATTTAACAGGACTTCTAGCAAAACTAGGTGTAATACCATTTTCACCTTTCTAAATCCCCCCAACCCTGCCTTTGAAAGGGGGCTTATCGGTGTGTAGCACTAACTGATCACGCATGGTATGATATGTCAAGAAGAACGCCCAAGCTGTGGTATCACCAAGGAACGTTATTACTCCATCCGCCACCAAGGGGAAAAGCATGGCTTGATTTTGCTACGTGGGACGATCGCGTGGAGAAGTTTCGGATTCCCGCCATTCATTATCGCGCTTTAGTGGAAGCCCTACAACAAGAAGAAATTCCGTTTATTGATGAAGCGAAAGCCTTTTACGCTCTTGATTTAAACCCTCGCTTTGAAATGACTCCCTATCCTCATCAGGCGGAAGCACTGCAGCAATGGAAGGAGGCGGGAAGAAAAGGAGTTGTTGTGTTACCAACCGCCGCAGGGAAAACCTATTTAGCGCAGTTAGCGATGGAAGCTACCCCACGCACAACTTTAATTGTTGTTCCGACCTTGGATTTAATGCACCAGTGGTATGCTCAGTTAGAGGCGGCGTTTCCTGATCTTGAGTTGGGGTTATTGGGGGGTGGTTCTCATGATCGTAGTAGTATTCTGGTTGCGACTTACAATAGTGCAGCGATTCATGCAGAAGCCTTGGGGGATCAGTATGCGTTACTCATTTTTGATGAATGTCATCATTTGCCAACAGATTTTTTTCGGGTGATTGCAGAAAGCGCGATCGCGCCCTATCGTTTAGGACTCACTGCCACTCCTGAACGGTCTGATGGCAATGAACGGGAGTTAGAAGCCCTCATTGGTTCCATTGTATTCCGTAAAACGCCACAAAGTCTATCAGGGGATGCTCTCGCTCGTTATAAAACTGTTGAAATTAAGGTTAAACTTTCCCCAAAAGAGAAGGAAATTTATCAAGAAGCGATTAAAACTCGCAATCAGTTTTTGAAACAGAAACGAATTTCTTTATCTAACTTAAAAGGTTGGCAATTATTTGTGAAAGAAAGTGCGCGATCGCAAGAAGGAAGACGTGCTATGTTAGCCCATCGTGAAGCGAAAGAAATTGCCTTAGGAACGGAAAGTAAACTGCGAGTTTTAACGGAATTAATTACTAGGCATTCTCCCGAACCCATTTTAATTTTTACCAATGATAATGCGACGGTTTATCGTATTTCTCAAGACTTCTTAATCCCTGCAATTACCCATCAAACCCCTGTTAAAGAACGGCATTTCATACTCCAAAAATTTAAAATGGGGGAGTATAAAACCCTTGTCGCCTCTCATGTTCTCAATGAAGGCGTGGATGTCCCTGATGTCAGAATTGCGATCATTTTATCAGGAACGAGTTCCACTCGCGAATATGTCCAACGGTTAGGACGAATTTTAAGGAAAGGAAAAATGAAGGATAAACAAGCCATTTTATATGAAGTAATTGCGGAAGAAACCAGTGAAGAACGATCCTCGGAACGCCGACGCGGTGAAACAGCTTCTAAAGAAGGTCAACTAAAAATGTTTCCCCAGACGCAAAAAGCAGCCGAAGAAAAAGGAGATTACAATTTATAGTATTATTATTTGTTAT
>JBKHER010000148.1:0-6804 GCA_046540715.1 Halothece sp. | reverse complement strand
GTAAAGTTACACTATCTGGTAAGGATGCCAATGATGCCAAACGATATCAAGAAAAAGATGTTCAGGATGCAATTAGGATAGTCAAACAAAATGAGTGACCTTAAATACAAGATGGTAATTGAATGGTCGCAGGAAGATGATTGCTTTTTAGTGGCACTTCCAGACTTCCCTGGCAACTACTGGCGAACTCATGGCAATACTTACGAGGAAGCTGTAGCAAATGGGAAAGAGGCTTTAGAATCCTTGATTTTATGTTACGAGGATTTAGGGGAAGAATTGCCGACTCCTTCTGTAGTCGAGACTTAATGCGATTGTTGGCTACTTTTTTGTTCAATTCCCCGATTCAGTTTGCCACTTTTGTAGCCTTCTAAATCAAGAGTAACAAACAAAAACCCGAATTCCTGAAACTTCTCTGTCAACGCTTCTAAATCGGTTTCGTTGACAAATTGCTTAATCTGTTGGGGAGAAACTTCAATACGAGCCGTCTCCCCCTGCGATCGCACACGGATATTAGTCCATCCCAACTGACGGAGATAAATCTCGGCTCTTCCCACCCGTTGTAATTTTGCCACAGTAATTTCTTCTCCATAGGGAAAACGGGAACTTAAACAGGGTTGAGATGGCTTATCCCACCAAGGAAGATTGAGTTGTTGGGAAATTTCTCTAACTTCGGCTTTGGTAATCCCCACCTCAGCAAGCAGCGATCGCGCTCCTCGTTCTTTGGCTGCTTGAATACCGGGACGATAATCTTTTAAATCATCTGCGTTCACTCCATCCACAACATAGGGATATCCTTTTGTTATCGCTAGGGGTTTGAGAGTATCGTGTAATTCACTTTTACAGAAATAACAACGATTCACGGGATTAGAGGTATAGTTAGGATTATCCATTTCATGGGTAGAAATGAGTTCATGGGGAATACCAATTGTCTTAGCTTGGGCTTGGGCTTCATCTAATTCTTCGGGAAGCAGGGAGGGAGAAACCGCTGTTACCGCTAATGCGTTATCCCCTAAAACATCATAGGCAACTTTTGCTACAAGAGTGCTATCAATGCCTCCAGAATAGGCAATTAAGGCTTTTTCCATTTCTTGAAACAGCGTTTTTAATTGACTGAGTTTCTCCATGATTAATCTTTTGTCTCCCGAAAATAGTAAGCTGAATACTTAACCTGCCTTTTTCGTAACAGAAGGCGTAATCTCTAACCTAATTTAAATCAGTCACTCGCACTTCTGAAAACGGTAAAAAACCCAATTTCACAAAGTTTCAGCTATTATGGCTCCAACTATTAAAAAAGCCTTTAAGCCTACCCTAATTTTTAATCTCTATCTCCCTTTGCTATTTGTCAGCTTTGTCATTACCTTTATGCCCTTACAGGAGGTTTTTCAATATGATAGCGATGAGGGCATCCAATTAGCCAAGGCAATGCTCTATCAAGAGGGATTTCAACTTTACAGTGAGATTTGGAATGATCAACCACCCCTTTCAACAGTGGTTTTGGCAGCCTGGTTACAAATATTTGGACATTCCATTGTCGCCGCGCGATTACTCACCCTGGTTTGGGCAACGGTATTAATTTGGACTGTGGGACAGTTAGTGCGCCATAGCGCAGGTACAATTCCAGCTTTACTAGCAGTTGTCTGGTTAACTTTATCTTCTAATTTTTTGCAACTTAGTGTCTCAGTGATGATTGGGTTACCCGCGATCGCGCTAGCCCTTCTCTCGCTTTTTTTCATTAATCATTATCTACGGGGAGCGCATTGGGTTTACTTATTAATTGCAGGGGCGAGTTTTGCCCTCTCTCTACAAACCAAAGCCTTTACTGCTTTTTTATTACCTCTTTTCCTACTGCCCATTTTTCTGCCACAATTGCAGTTTCCCTCTCATCAGACAAGAAAACTCACTTTTAGGCAGCAATGGCAAGCTGTTGTCATCACCTTACTCTCCTTTGCAGGGGTTTTATTCCTCACTTGGTTGCTACTCCCCTCGCCAACCCTAGAACAAATTGTCGGCGCTCACTTTAATGCGGCATTACGGGATCAATTACCCGAACATCGGGGACAGATTTTAGTCTTTTTGGGCTGGGACTATGATTATTTAGGACTTTTGTTGATAGGGTTAGGGATTGCTTTGTGGCGCGATCGCGCACTTGATCTGCCTTTTCTCTGGTGGGTAACGGCTCTTATCTTACTGCTGAATCATCACCCTGTCTGGTATCATCATTACCTTCTCCTCACCGTTCCTATGGCATTTATGATGGCAGAAGCGACCAAAAGCGTTATTGCTTATTTCCGACAAACGCCTTGGCGACAACGAAGCTGGTTTTCACAGGGAATCCTCGCTTTCGCTCTTTTTCTTGTCTTCCTCCCCATCATTGGAATTCCAATCCGCGCGAATATCTTACACGATTATTATCAAAGGTTTGTTCAGCAATCCCAACGTGACTTTAAAATGATTGAGCAAGTTCTCGCTTATCAAGAGGAAACAGAATGGTTATTTACAGACTTTCCTATCTATGGCTTCTATGCTAACTTAAAAATTCCTCCTGAAATTGCTGTATTTTCTCGCAAGCGTTTAGAATCGGAAAAGATTACAGAAGCTGAGTTACAATCAGTAGTTGAGAATTACCAACCCAAACAAATTCTTATGGGACGCTTTGGGGAATTACCATCAATTTTAGAAGAGAATTTAAGGGAAAATTATACAAAAGCCTATGAACAGGAAGGGCTGACTCAATATCTGCGTGATTCCTAATAATTTTTAATTCCTCATTCAAAACACTTAGTATCAATGTCCGATCTCTATATTTCTTGGTCAGAATATCATCAAACCATCGAAGAACTTGCGATTAAAGTTTATCAATCGGGTTGGGACTTTAATCAAATCGTTTGTATTGCCAAAGGAGGGTTACGAGTCGGAGATATTCTGTCTCGAATTTTTGAACAACCTCTAGCCATTATTTCTGCAGCTTCTTATGGCGGTAAAAATAATCAAATTCGGGGAGAAATTAAACTGTCTGAACATCTTTCAATGACCACACCCCAGTTAGGTGATAAAGTTTTACTGGTTGATGATTTAGTTGATTCTGGAAATAGCTTAAAAGCAACCTTAGACTGGTTAAAGCAACATAATCAAGGCGAAATTACTGAAATAAGAACGGCGGTGTTATGGTGCAAACAATGTTCTATAATTATCCCTGACTATTATGTTTATTATCTAGAGGAGAATCCTTGGATTCATCAACCCTTTGAATCCTATGAACAACTAACTGTGGTTGATTTAAGTGAAAGGAAATATAATAGCCAATGACAAAATAATACTATTTTTACTCCTCTAACTCCCCCAACCCCCCTTCGTAAGGGCAGGGCTTAATGAATCGGTGTGTACGCTGATTGAATAAAAAATGACGAATCCGATCGCGCAATCATTAACGTTAGAATAATTTTTAAGTCGTCCCGAAACTAAACCCGCTTGCGAATATATTAATGGGAAAATCAGATAGAAACCAGTGACCAGTGAACAAATAACGAATAACAAATCACAAAAAACTAGAGAAAATTAAGCTAATTCCTGCGACTATAGTGATGTTGCCCTCAATCTTTAAAACCTGTGTTCCCAGAACCGAAATTCAAACTGGAGAACTCACCGAAACCATCTTTGCTGCTAAAATACGCCCTGTGGTAGAGGGAAAAGCCCCCGCCGTTTACCAAGATGCTACCCTATTCTTTGCCAACACCTTCCCCACCGATGGCATTAAAAGCCTAATTCGAGCAGTTTTTGGGCGGTTAACAGGGAACGAAGAAGGATCATCCGTGATTCGACTAGAAACCAGCTTTGGCGGGGGAAAAACTCACGACGCGATCGCGCTATGGCAGATTTGTCAGCAAGGGCGGAACATTCCAGAACTCGATCGCTTCACCGACCTTAACCTCATCCCTAATTACGCCACCCAAGTTGCTGCCCTTGATGGACGAGACTTAGACCCCATTAACGGCATTTATCACCCTGACACAGGAATCACCACCTATACCCTCTGGGGAGAAATCGCCTATCAAATCGGAGGCATTCGCGGTTATGATCTCCTCAAAGGGTCAGATGAAAGCGGAATCAGCCCTGGGACTTCCGTTATCGAACGCCTCACCGAAAACCATCCCACCGTCATTATCCTTGATGAAATCGCCCGTCACCTGCGTAGTGCCAAAGCCCGCACCGTCGGAAATAGCGATCTCGCGGGTCAAGTGGTGTCCTTCCTCTTTTCCCTGATGGACTTAGCCGCAGCCTCCAATAAAATCATCCTTGTCTATTCCCTCGCATCGGCTTCCGATACCTTCAGCGAAGAAACCAGCGACCTCAACGAACTAATCAGCGCTTCCGCCAGACAGGAAAGAATCTTAAGCCCTTCCCGTGACATTGAAATCTATAATATCGTCAAACAGCGCGTCTTTGAAAGTGTCTCCACTGACGCAGCCAAAGAAGCCGCCAACGCCTATCTTAATTGTTATCGAGGCACACGGATTAACCTCCCCGATGGCTGTAAAGAAGCCAGTTATGCAGAAGCGATTGAAAATAGCTATCCCTTCCATCCTGAACTGTTCCGACTGCTAACCCAAAAAATAGCATCCATTCCAGACTTTCAACGCACTAGAGGCGCACTGCGTCTATTTGCTTTAGTGGTTCAACATTTATGGCAAGATACCAGCCAATGGGTTCCCCTCATTCATCCCCATCACCTTCCTGTGGGACTTAATCCAAGAGTAACCGATGAATTAACCTCTCGTTTACAACGCCCCTTAATGCGAAACCCCGTACAGGCTGACATTTATAATCCCAGTGGAAGACAAGCCTATGCCCAATCCCAAGATGAACAGTGGCGCATTGCGGATAAACCGCCGTTTAGCAGTTGGGTGGCGCGAACCATTTTCCTCCATTCTCTCACCCAAGGGATTTCATCGGGGATTCGTCGTGCGGAATTAAACTTATCCCTGCTAACGCCAGATGTGGAAATTAGCTTTGTGGAAGAAGCCTTAAACCGTTTGGGGGATGTCGCTTGGTATTTAGAAATTGATCCAGTAACGACGATCGCGCGATTTAAAGAAGAACCCTCCATCAACAAAATTATTACCGAAGAGAAAGAACAAATCGGGAAAGTTGAAGCCAAAGAACATTTAAGATCGCGCCGTGATAGTATTTTTGCCTCCAAACAATTTAAACTAATTGCTGCCCCTGATTCCCCTTCCGAAGTAGATGATGTGGGAGACTCGATCGCGCTTTGTCTCATTGATTTTGATGAAGAAACCATTAATACCTCCCAAGATGCGCCCCCTTCTATTGTGGAAAATATCTTCAATAAAACAGGAGAATCGGGAAGTTTTCGCACCTACCGTAACCGTCTGCTTTTCCTAGTGGCAAATAAACAACAATTAGAACACGCCATTAACCTCACACGAGAACATATTGCGGTTAAAAATATCCTCAATAGTCCGAACCGTTTAGATGATATTTCTGAAAGTCAGCAAAAGCAATTAAAACAGAAAAACGGAGAATTAGATTTAGATGTTCGTGTCGCTTTAACTAATACTTACCGTCATCTTTTTTACCCCACCAAAGATGAAGTAAAAGCCCCTCAAGGCTTAATGCACTACACCTTACCAGCCAATGATTCCAGCACCGTTAAAGGAAAAAGCAATCAGCAAGATATAATACTAAAAGCCCTCCGAGACTGCGGAAAAGTTCGTGCCGAATCAGAAGAAGATGCCAAACCCTTTGCCCCTGCTTATATTCTACAGAAAGTTTGGCCAAAAGGACTGGATCATTGGAGTACCAAAAGCCTCAAAGAACAATTTGCGAAAAATATAGCCCTTAACTTACCCATTGAAGCAGAAATTCCCAAACTTCGCACAACAATCCGTCGTGGAATTACGGAAGGACAATGGGATTTAAAAGTCGGAGAAAAAGTTTATATTAAAACCAGTGAAACGCCAGTAACGCCCCCAGAAACCATTGAATTTTCTGAGCGCATGGTGTTATATCGTCGGGGAATTTTAGAACCGCCCAAGCCCAAAGAAATTGATTTCAGTGTACAATTAATGCCCGCTTCCACTCCTCAAAAACCTGTGCGGGCGCGATGGAAAGCAAAAGGCGCATTAAAAGTTAGTTTATATCAAAATGAAAAACTAATTTCCTCCGAGTTTCGTCCTTCTGATGACTATCAGGTAGAAGTAGAAGAAACCACTATTTTCCGTCTAGTTGCTGATTATGGCGAAGGGGAAACCATTGAGAAAACCGAAACCGTTACTGTTTACGGAAATGGAAATCAACCTTCACCTAGCGCAGGGGAAGGGTCAACAAAATTAAAATTAGAAAAACCTACTTTTCTAGAATTTCAAGGAACTCCTAATGCGGTTTTTAATAAACTGCGCGATCGCGCTGAAGATGTTAAAATCCAACTGATTAAAAGGCTAGAATTATCAGTATCTCAACTCCTAGACTATCGAAAACTAGGAACAGGAATTGGGCTATTAAATCGCTTTAATCCTCAAATTAATCAAGCCGTAACCATTCAAACAGGGGGACAATTTCTCCGTTTAGAATATCAAGGAGAGTATAAAGGCTTTCAAGGCTTTGTTAACAACATCAATAACTTACTGAATCAGCAAGAAGCAAAAGCAGATGTTCACTTAACAGTGATTCTAGAATTTGAACAGGGAATTGTTCCTAAAGGGAATGAATTTAACACCATTGAACAGAATTTAACTCGTAATCCAGTGGAACGATTAGATTTAGGTGTTAATGTAGAATACTGATTTT